>NZ_RHJM01000060.1:1705-1932 GCF_004212315.1 Escherichia sp. E10V5 | reverse complement strand
CGTCACTTCCGGCTGGTACTGACCACGCAGGCGCAGCGGGCAGAAGAAGCCCGGCAGCAGGCCATTTCCGGCGGGGCGGAACCGTCCGCTTTTCCTGATACCCTGCCGGGTTACACCGAATATGGCCGGGACAACGGCATCCGTCTGTCTGCCGTGTGGCTGACGCATGACCCGGAATACCCGGAGAATTTACCTGCCGCGCCGCTGGTGCGCTATGGCTGGACGCC
>NZ_RHJM01000060.1:0-1538 GCF_004212315.1 Escherichia sp. E10V5 | reverse complement strand
GACGGGCGGGTGACGGAACAGCTAAACCCGGCGGGCTTAAGCTACACGTATCAGTATGAGAAAGACCACATCACCGTCACCGACAGCCTGGACCGCCGTGAAGTCCTGCATACCGCAGGCGAAGGCGGGCTGAAGCGGGTGGTGAAAAAGGAACACGCGGACGGCAGCATCACGCAGAGTCAGTTTGACGCCGTGGGCAGGCTCAGGACACAGACGGATGCCGCAGGCCGGACAACAGAATACAGCCCGGATGTGGTGACGGGCCTCATCACGCGCATCACCACGCCGGATGGCAGGGCATCGGCGTTTTACTATAACCACCACAGCCAGTTAACGTCAGCCACCGGGCCTGACGGGCTGGAAATACGCCGGGAATATGATGAATTCGGCCGTCTGATTCAGGACACTGCCCCTGACGGCGATATCACCCGCTACCGTTATGATAATCCACACAGTGACTTACCCTGCGCAACGGAAGATGCCACCGGCAGCCGGAAAACCATGACGTGGAGCCGTTACGGTCAGTTGCTGACCTTCACCGACTGTTCCGGTTATGTAACCCGTTATGACCATGACCGCTTCGGGCAGATGACGGCGGTGCACCGCGAGGAAGGCCTGAGCCAGTACCGCGCATACGACAGCCGTGGACAGTTAATTGCCGTGAAAGACACGCAGGGCCATGAAACGCGGTATGAATATAATGCCGCCGGTGACCTGACCACCATCATTGCCCCGGACGGCAGCATAAACGGGGCACAGTACGATGCGTGGGGAAAGGCCGTCTGTACCACGCAGGGCGGGCTGACCCGCAGTATGGAATACGATGCTGCCGGACGGGTCATCCGCCTGACCAACGAAAACGGCAGCCACACCACCTTCCGTTACGATGTACTCGACCGGCTGATACAGGAAACCGGCTTTGACGGCCGCACACAGCGTTATCACCACGACCTGACCGGCAAACTTATCCGCAGCGAGGATGAGGGGCTCATCACCCTCCGGCACTACGATGATGCTGACCGCCTCACGCAGCGCACCGTGAATGGCGAAACCGCAGAGCGGTGGCAGTATGACGAACGCGGCTGGCTGACAGACATCAGCCATATCTGCGAAGGGCACCGGGTGACGGTGCATTACGGGTATGATGAGAAAGGCCGGCTGACCGGTGAGCGTCAGACGGTGCATCACCCGGAGACGGAAGCACTGCTCTGGCAGCATGAGACCAGACATGCTTACAACGCGCAGGGGCTGGCGAACCGCTGTATACCGGACAGCCTGCCCGCCGTGGAATGGCTGACCTACGGCAGCGGTTACCTGGCAGGCATGAAGCTCGGCGACTCGCCCCTGGTGGAGTACACCCGCGACCACCTGCACCGGGAAACGCTGCGCAGCTTCGGCCGTTATGAACTCACCACCGCTTACACCCCTGCCGGGCAGTTACAGCGTCAGCACCTGAACAGCCTGCTGTCTGACCGCGATTACACCTGGAACGACAACGGCGAACTCATCCGCATCAGCAGCCCGCGACAGACGCGGGA
>NZ_RHJM01000005.1:0-33759 GCF_004212315.1 Escherichia sp. E10V5 | reverse complement strand
GTGAATGTCATTGCCATTCATCATGCGCTGGTCAAATCAGGCATCACGCCACAGGAGGTGGATGTGGTTGTCACCCTGCCACTGAGCGAGTATTTCGACACAAACGCACAGCCGGACATGGCCAACATCAACCGCAAAAAAGCGAACGTTATGCGCCAGGTGGAGTACCAGAACGGCGAGGCATTCACTATCCGTAACGTGCGGGTTATGCCTGAATCCATTCCGGCTGGCTTTAAAGCACTGGCTGACATGAGTCCGTTTGAATCCCTGCTGATTGTGGATTTGGGCGGAACCACGCTGGATGTGGCAAAGGTTCAGGGGCAACTGGCAGGTATCAGCCAGGTGTTTTGCGATCCACACGTAGGCGTTTCTCTGATGGCCGACGCCGTGCTGTCGGTGATGGCCACCAACGGTATGCGCACCAGTCACCACATCGCCAATACCATTATCGAACATCGCCACGATGAAGCCTGGTTGCGCCAGCACATCCACAATGACGCGCATTACGCCAGCCTGATGGCAGTTATTCGTGAAAAGGAGGAAACACTGAAACAACGCGTGATCCGCGCGCTGGCGGGTTTTTCGGGTTACGGGCGGGTGATGGTTGTAGGTGGAGGAGCGGAGATTGTGGCACCCGCTATCCGCGAAGCCTGCGGAGTTAATGCGACTTTCATCGCGGACGGGGTGCCACAGTTTGCTCTGGTTAATGGGCTGTACGCAATGGACAAGGAGTAAATCAATGACGACACCAACCAGACGGATAAGTTTCTATCTGAAGCCCGCCGTCGTCAAGAGCGAACGGGAGGCGTGCAGTTACCTCGACAGCCTGCCAGCCTCCGAACGCAGCCGCGCACAACGCGCGGCTTTTCTGGCCGGACTGGCTCTTATAAAACGCATCCCCGCGTTGGCGTATTCGCTGGCAGAATGGTCAGAAGACGAAATAAGGATGCCACCGCTACCAGTACAGCCTGAAAAACCGGCGCAACCAGCAGCAGACAGCGCCCCCCATATGCAGCAGGTGAAGAAGAATATTCAGGCGTTTTTTCCGAAGTGAAAACAGGAGTAACTATGTCCACCATTACCAAAGAATGGTTACAACGTAAAATCACAGAGTTTAAATCGTGGCGCGAAGACATCCCGTTCGGTCTTGATGAAGACGATCACAATATGTTAATCGCACTGGAAATCGCACTTGCATCACTGGAAGCAGAGCCAGTGGCATGGATGCACGCAAATAATCCTATTGGAATGCCGGCGATAACAAGAAGTAAAGATGTTGCAGACAGCTGGCGCTCTAAGGGATGGAATGTATTGCCTCTTTATTCACTGACCCGCTCCATCAATTTATGCCATTAATGGAAGTAATCATGATGAAAGATAATTCCGGAAGCCAGCGTGCATCAGTTGCAGTTATGGTAATGATTAAATTTGTGAAACAGTACACCGGAAAGCCAATCTCGCTCCGGCAATTAAGCAAAGAAACCGTTTCACTGTCATATCTGGAGCAAATATTCAGATATTTACGGGAAAGTAGCCTGGTAAAAGCCACACGCGGCCCGGGTGGTGGATATATCCCAACAAAAGAAAATTACAGTGTTGGTGATATTGTCCGGGCAATGAAATGTTCCGGATTATATACACAGCACGTTATTCTGGCTGCACTGGATAATATTTCTTTAACCAGCCTGCAGGAAGACACAAATTATCAGTTGTCTGCCATTAAATAAGAAAACCCGGAACGGGTGCGCAAATTCTTTGTGCGCCCGTTCCGGGTTGGACAAGCAAAGCGCGTCAGCTATCCGGCCTGCAACAACTCCAGAGCCATTTGTTTTTCTTCCGGACGCATCCGCTCAATCAACAGCTTTAACACACCATTCTCCAGCCCGCTGGGCACCAGTGTGTGCGAGTAGGTCAGATTCATCACCCAGGTATGTCCGCACTCGAGACGGGTGCAACGGTAATACACATCAGCAAACTGATCGGTTTTCCAGGCTGTTTTCTCAATCACTGCATGTGCACCGCAGCAATGACATCGCGCTTTCTGTCTGCGCATTTTCCACCTCCCGGAACAGCGTTTTACTGCCACCGATTTTACCCGCTCTTTCCCCATACCGCACATCACTCCATGGGTTCATCAAAATCAAGAATAAATTTCACCTCCCCCAGTCGTCTGATATCCGGGTCGCTGTTGATCCCCTCCATAATCAGGCGGCGCATCGGGATAACCTCATCCCTGTAATATGCCTCGCGGGATTTCAGTGGGTCACCAAGCCCGGCCGTATTTGCGGGAATGATGCCGGCAAGTCCGGGTGGGAAACGGTGCGCAACGAGCTGATCCTGGGCACTGATGGTTTTTATATTCAGGAACTCATCTTTTGTACCTGAATCCCCGATAGGGATCACCTTAACACCTTCTTTGTCTCCGCCCGGTATATTGATAAACATGGATTTAAAATTGCCCGCCCCTTTTGACGCCTCTATCTTTTTACGGAATTCCGCCTCGAGCTCGGGATCCATGTCCGGGTCAGTGGAATACAGGATATAACCAAGATGTGCGCCGTTCTTGTAATACTTGCGGCGAAAGCGGGTGGCATCCACATTCAGCATGGCGGATTCCATCCCGTGAATATAATCCGGGACACCGTAAACCTGCTGTTGCGGGTCATAAATGGCTACGAACACCACTTCGCCTGGCTGATAAACGAGATCTTCCAGTGCTGCCTGCACAATCACCGTGCCACCCTCGTTGTTACGCCGCAGGTACAGAGAAGGTAACGTATGCAGGCGCACCACCCGACCGAAGCCATTGCGCACTTTAAGCAACCCCATATCCCCGAATATCAGCAGATTGGTTACTGCTGCCGCCATGGCGGCGTGTGTCATACCACCACCACCCCGAAAACCCTGCATGATCATATTGACGCGCGCACGCAATACCGCGCCGTGATACGGTGCGATATTGGACAACATGGCGAGATCCATGCGCTCAATGGGCGGCGTGTACCAGCCGTTATAGCCATCCCAGAGCGAGCCGTAATAACAGCCCCATGCAGCGACCGGTTCCGGGTCACCAAATTCAATAAAAGTCATTTTGCTGGCTGTTTTTTTTGCCACGCCATCGTGTAACACGGGGTATTTTTTCTTTTTACTCATCTGACAGGATCCATGTTGATTTGCGCTTGTGCTTATAGTTCAGGGGTTCATTACTTGCGGCATGAGCTATGGCAAAGAAGATGTCAGCGTGCCCGGTTTCTTCGCTACGTTCGGCGGTGAAAGTGACTTTATTGCCGCTGTTGGTGGATTCCTGACGAATGGCCAGGAACGATGCCGGAATATCCGTGGCTTCTTCATCCCACTCAATACGGTTGGCGTAAATCAGATCCAGCATCTTCATCACCAGGCGGTTTTTGGATTCCACGCTGTAATGAATGGCCACTGTTTCACGGCGGGCAAATCCCTGAACCAGCTCAAAGACACCGTAGCCAAGACCGGTGACGTCAATGCCGATAAACGTCATGTTATAGCGTGCTTTAATGCTGCGTATACGCTCTGCCATAAACTGGAATGACATGCTGCGCCAGTGGTGTTTTTCCAGCACGCGGAATCGTTCTGCCGCAACCAGCGGCGGTGCCAGCACTACAAATGTGGCGTTATCGCCGGAGCGCGCAGGGTCAAAGCCGCCCCAAACCTCACGGTTACCAAATGGCATGGACTCTTCCGGGTGAAAATCCTCCCACGTACTGACATCAACACCACAACGCACAAGATCATCAAATTTAAAGACGCTCTCTTTGTCATCCACAAACACACACATAAACAGCATATTGAACGCTGTTTCGTTGTATCGCTCGCGCAGCTCGTTGATGTCAGCAAGGTTAAAGCCGCCGGCAATGGCATCTTCCAGCGTAACCACATAGCGCCACTGACCATCCGGACATTCACGCCCACCATCGCGCAGCTCATCAAAGGACGGAAACTCAACCCCTTTTCGTTTCGGATCGCCTTTGCGCCATTCATCGCCAGACCAGAACGGGTAACCCTGGTGTGTTTTGGATGACGGCGTGGAGAAATAGGTAATGCGCCAGTGTTTATGGGTGGCCATCCCTGACGCCACTTCATTGAGACGGCGAAAACCGGGGATCCACAGGTATTCATCAATATACAGGTGGCCGCTGTTTGACTGCGCTGTGTTACTGTTGGTCGCCAGAAAATACAGTTCAGCCAGATTACTTAACTTAACCGGATTGCCTTTAATGGGAATGCCAAACTCTGTTTGTGCAATTTTTACAATATAAGTACGGAACACTTCGGCCTGACGTTTTGATGCCGATAAAAATATCTGTGTGTCGCCTGTTAATACTGCATCTTCAAATGCCTCAAACGCGAAGTAATACGTCGCCCCAATCTGGCGGGATTTAAGCAGGTTGCGTACACGGCGGAATTTGTTTTCACGCAGGAGCAACTGGTAAGTAAACAACTTTTTCGTAAACGGCTCAAAACTTTCAGCAGTCAGTCCGGAAACGTCATTAGCTTTGCGGGGGCGCTCTTTCTTACCTGCACCTTTTTCTCCGCGTTCTTCTTTTCCATAACGACCAGATTGGGGAATATCCGCTCCCATTCGTTCAATCTCGGCCATTCGTTCCGTGTGCTTGTTCCTGACCGACATCAGTTTGACGTGATGGCCAATCAGGCGATCGAGTTCATCGTGTTCTTCCGGCGTTTTATGATCACGCTCCGCCAGTACAGCGAGACGACGGGCGATAACATCTTCCACGCCTTCAGTATTAAGCTGTGTGTACCACTCAAACTTTGTCGCCCAGTAATAAACAATTCGCGGGCTGTTCAGTCCGAGCTTCTTTTGTATTTCTTTTGGTGTGTGCCTTTTCAGATAGAGCGATTTTGCAGCAGCAATCACCTCATCAGAATACGCCATAAATAAACCTCACCTGCTGATGCAATTTTAATTTATGCATTTTCAGCAAAGGCTTTTTTAAAAACGAATATCGCTTTTCGGTATTTTTCGGATATATACGCATATCCGAAAGTACCGGAAATTAATCAGATGACGACATTTTCATTTCTCCGTTAAATAACGCCAGTTTAATTTTTATCAGCGGGTTAATTCAGATGTCGAAACTGAAAACAGACTGGGTGGTCGTAGCCACTTCAGGCCCCACCATCGACGGTCGGGAAATTGATCCAAAGTGGCTGACGGATGCCGCCGAGGTTTATAACCCGGACGAACACACCGCCATGCTCTGGCCGTTTCATGCCAGCGCCGGCTGGCGTGCTTTCACCAATAACTATGGTCTTGTTGATGCACTGAAGGCGGAAAAAGTCGGCGATAAAGTGCAGCTGAAAGCCCGCCTGATACCCAACCGCTTTCTGACCGAAGCCAACGAGGCCGGGCAAAAACTTTTCACCTCCATAGAGGTAAAGGAAAACTACCTGGGAACAGGCAAATTCTTTGTATCCGGTATCGCCGTGACTGACACACCGGCCAGCATCAACACCACCCGCCTGCAATTTTCGCAGGGAGACTCCATTCACATGGGAAATGCAGAAGAACTGAATTTCACGCTGCAGTCTGACGACGAGCAGGCCAAACGCAGTTTCTTTTCCGGCCTTTTCTCCGTGGGACGCAACAAACAGGAAAACGACATGAACGAAAAACAGTTCGGTCAGTTGATGGACGCCATCAACAAAACCGGCGAACGCCTGAACAAACTGGAAGAAAACGTCGCGCAGTTCAGCGCGAAGGATGCCCCGAAAGATACCGGTGATAACAAGCCGGAAGGCAGCACCGGCGATCAGGGGCAGGACAACGCAGAACAGAACAACAAGGACGACAAAACCTTCACGCTGACCACCGAGCAGGGCGAAAAGCTGTTCTCCACAGTGAACGCCATCGCGGAGAAGGTTACCAGTATGGAAACCGCATTTGCTGAACTCAGCAAGGACGCCACGAAGCTGCCGGGCAACAATCCGGCCGGTGGCGAAACTTTTAACCTGGTGTAACCGGAGAGAACGCAATGAACATGACACCAGAAGCACAAAAGCTGGTTAATCAGTACATCAGCGAACTGCAAAAAACATTCAGTGACTGCGGGAAATCAAGCGATCGTTTCTTTTCGCTGACCGAGCCACGCAGTATTGCCCTGCGCAAAGCCCTGCTGGAAAGCACGGAATTTCTGAGTTTCATCACCTGCATGGACGTTCCGCACCCGCAAGGGCAGGTCGTCACCGTGGGCGAATCCACGCTGCGCACCGGTCGCGTGAAAAGCGGTCGTTTCGCTAAAGGTTCGGGCATCAAAGGCAACGAATTTAAACTCGTTGAAACTGATTCCTGCTGCGTGATCACCTGGGAACAACTCGCCATCTGGGCGAATGCCGGCAGCCCGCAGGAATTTTTCAACCTGATGAACTCCGCCGCCGTCACCAACTTTGCGCTGGACATGCTGCGCATTGGCTTTAACGGTAAAGAGGCTGCTGAAAACTCTGACCCGGAAAGTCACCCGAACGGCGAAGACGTTAACGTCGGCTGGCATGAAATCGCCAAAAAGTGGGGAGAACAGCCCGGCAATACCTCCCGTATTCTGACGGACGCCGTTACCCTGGGCGAAGGCGGTGATTATGTCAGCCTTGATGCCATGGCCTCAGACCTGATCCGCACTTATATCCCGGCGCAATATCACAACGATCCTCGCCTTACTGTACTGGTTGGCGCAGACCTTGTGGCTGCTGAAGAACTACGCCTCTACAACAAAGAGGACAAGCCCACCGAAAAAGTGGCCGCACAGTTGCTGACGAAGAACATTGCGGGCCGCAAGGCCATCATTCCGCCGTTTATGCCGGGCAAACGTATGGTGGTGACCATGCTGCCAAACCTGCAGATCCTGACGCTGAAAGGCTCCCGCCGCCGCAAGGCAGAAGATGTGGGCGATCGCAAACAGTTCGAAAACTCATACTGGCGTTATGAGGGGTACGCCCTGGGCGATCCGGATTTATATGCTGCCGTGGATGAGTCTGCGGTCACCATCGCCTGATAAACGGAGCGCACGGTATGCCAACGCCAATGCAGCGACAACGTGCCCGACAGATGGATGAGCGCCGTGCGGCGCTCATGACCAGAACAGACGGGCGCGCCGTCAGCACAGAGAGTCAGCACATTAAGCTGCTGGCACTGGATAACGATGTCAGACAACTGCACAACATGGAGCTGCTGTCTGACAAGCTGGAATTCAAGCGGAACACGCTGCTGCCCCGCTGGCTGCCACACGCACAGGCTTATCTGGAGGGGGAACGCGTCTATCAGAATCCCATTCTGGTGTACTGCATCATCTGGCTGTTCGATACCGGGCAGTTTGAGATGGCGCTGCGGTGGGCTGACATTGCCATTGAGCAGGGGCAAAAGACGCCGGAGAACTTCAAAAGCGAGCTGCCAACGTTTGTGGCCCATTTCATTCTTGAATGGGCAGAAAACGAAGCTGAACGCGGGAACAGTATCGCGCCATATTTTCAGCAGGTGTTTGAAAAAATCCGCGACAAATGGCGCGTGAATGAACGCCTTGCTGCCCGCTACTGGCGCTTTGCAGGCATCCTGCTGCTGCGCGGCGATGACGGCAAGCCACAGGCCAGCGCAATTAACGATCCGGAGAGACTGCAACAGGCCGACCAGTGCCTGGAACGGGCTGCCTGGCTGCATCCCAAAATTCAGGTGAAAACCCTGCGCCAGCGCATTGCCGCAAGACTGCGCGCGTTGCAGGGCACGTAAACAACTCCCAACAACCGGGCGGGCGCGGTGGAGGTGTGCCGGTAAAAGCCATCAGCACACTGCGGAAACCGGTCAGCCCGCCTTTCCCCGGAGTGAGCATGTTTGACGGGAAAAGCATTCACTATCAGCAGGCCATTATTCAGAACGATGGATTCTGGCCGGATATTGATGCCGGCGATTTTGAAAAGAGCCGCAGCATCCCCGCCGTCACGTCACACGAAACGGTGCTGACGGCGCTGCTTTGCGCGGTAACAGAGATTAACACTGAACTGGCTGCACGCCGTGAATACTGGCAGGAACAGGGCTACACCCGGGCCGCCGATATTCCGGGTTACACCGTGTTGCAACCAGAGCCGCGCAATACGGATGCACAACCTGAACGGATGCAGAACCACATTACAGCACTTTACACCAAGGCTGTGTATGCCCGCGCAAAGGCCGATCTTTTGCCGGAATCTGCCAGCGTGGGGCGACGCGAGGCGCAGCCCTCATCAGAAGCCAGCGAGAGCCGCCGGACGTTGCTGGCTGAAGCGGCAATGGCGGTGCGGGCGCTGCTGGGCCGACCACGTGCATCCATCGCGCTGATTGATTAAGGTAACGGTATGACGCAACTCGCCAGCCTGACGGCATTCATTGAAAACAATCTGCCGGCACGCTCACGCATTCCGTTCACCAGTGACATGGATGACATCACGCTCATTCCGTTTACGAAGTCGCTGGGGCACGGGCAGTTATGCACACAGGTCCGAAAATATACGGCTTTTCTGCGATGGGACGCATGGCCCTATCGTCAGCTCAATCCGGATTTGGTGTTTTCTCTGGTTGAAGCCTGGCTGGCAGACAACGGCGGCGACCTGCGCCAGCGCCTGGCACTGGATGCGCCAACCGTTGACGTCGAAGTGGATGATGAAAATGAAGTGGCATGGCTGGAAATCAGTCTGCCGCTGGTTGATCCCATCACCCTGGTTGAGGACGAAAACGGCCCCATCCCCAGAGGCGGGAAACGTTACCAGCTGGAAAAGCCTGAAATCTGGGTGGCTCAGGCGCATCAGCTTCACTGCCAGGTGATGCCATGACGCGCCCCGTGATTAACGAGTCACAACTCCGGCAGGTTCGTCGCGCCATCAGAGAGGCAGAACTTCCGCCGGCAAAGGCCAAAAGGCTGCTGGTTCGCATTGCGAAATACGGCCTGATACCGGCTGCACGACGCAATGTGAAAGCACAGCGAACACCGGAGGGGGCAGCCTGGGCACCACGAAAAAGACCGGATAAAGCCAGCGGCAGGTATAAAAACAAAATGCTGCTGGGACTGCCGAAACTGCTGGCCATCAGGGTTGACGGCAGCGGGAAAAGTGTCCGCCTTTTCTTCAAAAAAGGGGATTACAACACCGGCTCTCATGGTGGGGCGGTCGCGTGGGTGCAACAGCACGGCGCAACCATCAAAGGCCGCGCCACAAAACGCCGGGACAGCGAAGCCATGCGCACCCGTCCCGCCACACGACGGCAGGCAGAACGCCTTCTTTCTCTGGGCTTTCGCGCCCCCGTCGGCGCAGTCAGCAAAAAGACCGGGCGCAGGGGGCGCAGAAAACCTTCCCTGAAATGGATTATGGAAAACATGAGTATGGCGCAGGCCGGACTGGTGATCAGCATTCTGAAAGGCGAGCAGAAAAAACGTGTATGGGAAATCAAAATCCCTTCCCGCGCATTTCTGGGAGCCAGCGATGCTGAATTTGCCCGCATTCTGGAAGCGCAGCTGCGCAGCCTGCATTACGGCGGCACGAGATAACAAAATCAGGAGACAAACCATGACATGGCCATCTGTCACGATTGAACAGTACAACACGTTCAGTAGCTCGCCGGACGGCGTGGAAAATACGCTGCTGTTTGTGGGCAATGCACAAAACAACAAAGGTAAGGTTCTGCCGGTTAATGCCAACAGCGATCTGGATGAACTGCTGGGAACAAACGCCAATCCGCTGAAGAATTTCCTTCAGTCTGCGCTGACCAATGCCGGACAGAATGCCTTTTTCTATGTTGCCGTTCTGCCGGAAGCCGGCAAAGGCAAAGAAGCAACGCCAGCCTGCCAGGCATGGCAGAACGCCATACTGGCGGCTCAGGAAACTGTTTCAGTTGAAGGCGTGGTGATCACCGAACCGGTCAGCACGAAGGATGACATCAACGCCATACAGGCGTTACGTCAGACCATCATCAATAAATATCAGCGCCGCATCTGGTTCATCCTGACCATCGCCGCCAACGACAACAGTAAAACCTGGGCGGAATACGTTGCCGAACTGACCGCGCTACAGAAAGGCATTGCAGCTCCGCAGGTCATGCTGGTTCCGGAGATTTTTGGATTTGAACCGGGCGTTCTTGCTGGTCGCCTGTGTAACAGCACCGTCACCATTGCTGACAGTCCGGCACGTGTGGCAACCGGGCCCCTGTCCGCACTGAAAACCACAGAACGCCCGAAAGACAGCGCAGGGCAGGCAATTGATCTCGACACTCTGCAGGCACTGGCAACCGCCCGCTACAGCGTGCCCATGTGGTATGCCGACTATGACGGCCTTTACTGGGCTGACGGTGTAACACTTGAAGTGGAAGGCGGGGACTACAACGTCATTGAGCATGTCCGCATTGCTGATAAGGTGGCGCGCCGCGTGCGGCTGATGGCCATCCCCAAGATTGCCGACCGCTCGCTGAACAGCACGCCGGGCAGCATTGCCGCACATGAAACGCTGTTTGCCCGCCCACTGCGTGCCATGGCGAAATCCATGCAAATTAACGGCATCACGTTTCCGGGCGAAGTGAAATCCCCAAAAAAAGGCGACGTGGTTATCACCTGGCAGGACGAAAAGACGGTCAGCATCAGCATTGTTGTCCGCCCTTACGCCTGCCCTAAAACCATCAAAGTGGGCATTCAGCTGGATAAATCTCTGGAGGAAAAGGCATGACGACCCGCATTAACGGCATGGCGTTTGACACCTTTATCGGTGGAACGGATATCCATGTGAAAAGCATCTCACTGGACATCAGCGATGAAAGCGCCGTTGCCAAAACCCGTGGCATCCCTGACGGTAAACTGCGTGGACCTGTCAGTGCCGAAGGTGAAATCGAAATGAGTACCCGCAGCTTTAACCAGCTCGGGGAAGTGGCTGCTCAGGCGGGATCGTGGCGCGATCTGCCGCCAATGGATTTTGTGTTTTACGCCAACACGGGCACTGAAGAAATCCGCGTTGAAGCCTTCGGTTGTGAGCTGATGCTTTCCGGCCTGTTAAGCATTGACACCGAAAGCGCAGATCTGACCACGCACAAAATCAAGTACGTGGTGGCAAGCCCTGACTTTGTGCGTATCAACGGCGTGCCCGTTCTCTCAGAGAACGACGTGCGCGGACTGATGGGGTGAACCATGCAGGAGCATGAGCGCACCATTATCACCCTGGGCATTCTGGGCGGAATCGCTGCCGCAAGTCGGGTGCTGGCTGGCGCAGAGCCGATTACGTTGCGGTTGTTTGTGGGTCGAACCCTGCTGGGGAGCGCGCTGGGTGTTTCTGCCGCTGCCCTGCTGGTTCGTTACCCGAACCTTGACCCACTGGCCATTGCCGGCGCAGGCACTGCAATGGGCGTTGCCGGTTACCAGATTGTTGAAATCTTCCTGCGTCATATGCGCCGGAAGCTGGGCGAGAAAGAGAACAAAGAGGAGTAACAGCAATGCTGTCCCGCAGGGAACAAAAAGCTGCTGCCATTGCCTGGAAAATTATCCGGGCACTGTGGTACTGGC
Source organism: Escherichia sp. E10V5 (assembly GCF_004212315.1). NCBI lineage: Bacteria > Pseudomonadati > Pseudomonadota > Gammaproteobacteria > Enterobacterales > Enterobacteriaceae > Escherichia > Escherichia sp. E10V5. The sequence continues at coordinate 22,204 of NZ_RHJM01000005.1, read as the reverse complement.
TGCGCAAACCTCAGCAACCTCATAAGGAGCAAAAATGAAACTCTCCGATAAGCAACAACAATTTACCGTCATGATCGGAAAACTCATCCAGTTTGCCCATCAGCGCGGTTATGGCCTGACGTTCGGTGAGGCGTACCGCACGCCAGAACAGGCAAAACTCAACGCACAAAAGGGATCCGGCATTGCCAACAGCCTGCACTGCCAGCGGCTGGCCGTGGATTTTAATCTGTTTATTAACGGTGAATATCAGACCCGCACAGAGGCCTACCGCGAGCTGGGCGAGTACTGGGAATCCCTTGGTGGCGCATGGGGCGGTCGTTTTAAAAACCGCCCGGATGGCAATCATTTCAGCCTTGAGCACGACGGCGTGCGCTGATTTTACGCTTAATAAGCCTTCCTGCAGGCTTATTAAGCCCTCTTATTCTTGACTTTAAAAGGAAATGATGATGAACGATAAAAACACCCAGACTACCGCAGAGAACACCATCACTTTACAGGTCGGCGAGCATGAACTGACGTTTATCCCGACCGTAAAAGCCTACAACGACCTGCAGAACGACTTCATGCCGGATAACAAAATCGCGCCGCTGAAAAACTACCTGCGCCGTATCGTGATTAAAGAGCACCGCGATCTGCTGAACCAGTTGCTGGAAAAACCAGGAATGCCAGCCAGCCTGGCAACAGCCGTGAATAACGAGTTTGTGCCGGAAGTGGAAATCACCGTAAAAAAATAAAAAGCCATCTGGGGGCCATTGATCGCAATGACCTTACCCGGATGCTGATTCTGCGCCGCCACTGGCTGCCCGGCGAGGATGACTCGCCGCAGTCACTGGCTGCCGCCGTCTGGCTGGATAACCACTACTGGGAAAATATGAGCATCGCCGTCAATAACGGCATTATCCGTGCTTTTAAGGGATCGTAATGTCACAACAGCGCCTTGAATTACTTCTTGAACTGACAGACCGCCTGACAAGGCCGTTGCGTGCGGCCGGGCGACAGGTTCAGGGATTTGCTGCAACAAGTCGGGGAGCCTTTCGGGACATTGCTACCGGAGGCGCTGCGCTCTGGGGAGTGGGTGCAGCCATTCAGGGGGCACTGATGCCAGCCATTGAAATGGACAGGGCGCTCGGTGAGGTGAAATCACTGGGCGTCGCAGAGTCCGGATTGCGTAAACTCAGCCGCGCCGCCGTTGATTTCACTATGGAATACGGCGGGGCTGCGCAGGATTTTGTGCGTGCTTCTTACGACATCCAGTCAGCCATTGCCGGATTAACTGACGATGAGCTGTCCCGCTTCACCACCGCATCAGCAACGGTGGCAGCAGCAACCAAATCCAGCAGCCAGACCATTACCGCCTACATGGGCACCATGTACGGCATCTTTAAAGACCAGGCTGATGCCATGGGAAAAAGCAAATGGGTGGAGCAGGTCGCCGGGCAAACCGCCACCGCCGTGCAAATGTTTAAAACAACCGGCGATAACATGTCAGCGGCGTTCACCACGCTGGGTGCCAGTGCAAAAGCGGCCGGTATTGATGCGGCTGAACAGTTCGCCGTGCTGGGACAGCTGCAGGCCACCATGAGTGGCAGCGAGGCCGGGACAAAGTACAAGGCATTTCTTGCCGCAGTAGGCAGCGCCCAGAAAAAGCTGGGGCTTAATTTCGTGAATAAAGACGGCACGATGAAAAGTGTTGTCGAGATCATGAAACTTATCAGGGGTAAATTTGGTGATCTGTCAAAAGTGGCTGATTCCGATTTGCTGAAAAGCGCCTTTGGCTCCGATGAAGCTGTGGCCATGATTAAATTACTCAATGCAGACATTGGCGGACTTGAAAAGAATATCGCCACGCTGGGCAATATCAAAGGTATGGATAAGGCTGTCGAAATGGCACAGGCCATGGCTGATCCATGGGAACAGGCCGCTGCAATTATTAACGGCATTCGCATCGAAATTGGCACGCAGTTGCTGCCTGTTCTGTACCCGTTTATCCAGAAAAGCAACGAAGGCGGTAAATCCTTTGTTGCCTGGTTACGTCTGTATCCCAATATCACACGGGCCATTGGTTTACTGTCTGCCGCCCTGCTGGGCATTGCCGCAGTGGGTGCTGTTGTCAACATTATGGTGGGTGTGGCGAAGTTTGTCTGGACAGGACTGCGGCTGGTCTGGCTGGCAGCTGTTGCGCCGCTGAAGATTCTCATTCTGCTGAAACGCACACTGACGGCTACCATGTGGGCATTCACTGTAGTTGCCCGAACGGTCAGGGCGCTGTATCTGGCCATGTCCATTGCTATGGGAACATACAACGTCAAAGCAAAAATTCAGCTGGCGCTGCTGAAATTACAGCGCGCCGGACTCTGGCTTTATTCTGTTGCGCTGGGTGCCGCCGGCATAGCAATGAAAATCTACACCGCAGTCACCAGCGGAGCCGCAATTGCAACACAGTTACTTTTCAGCCCCATCACATTAATCATCCTGGCACTGGCTGCGCTGGGCGTGGGCATTTATTTCCTGATCACCCGCTGGGATGAGATTAAAGCCGCGCTGATGGATACCGCCGCCTTTCAGTGGGTGGCTGAAATGGTCGGCAGTATGGGGGCATGGTTCGGCAATGCATGGAACACAATCCAGGACGGCTGGAATGCACTGGTTAACTATTTTTCCACGCATTCACCACTGGATGCCCTGAAGGATCTCGCGGGCGGCATCCTGAATATTTTCAGTAACCTCTGGGAACTGGTGAAACAGTCCTTCAGTGATTCATGGGGCTGGATTGTAGGCAAGCTCAACATGATCCCCGGCGTCAATATCGACACACCGGAAAGCACAGGAAGTGGCGAAGGCTCCGTATTAACCGGCGGCAAAGCCATCAGTGCGGGACCGGGCGGCATTGCGGCAGAGATGCAGAACAACAGCGAAAACCAGACCACCATCGACAACTCCCGTCGTGTGGTTAACGTCAATGTGCAGGATCCATCCCCTGCCCGTCTTAACGAGTGGATGGAGCTGCATGCATACTGATAAACCGCTTTACATTGATTTGCTCATCACCGGCCGCAATCTCACGCTGAACAGCGCCAGTGAGCCGGTGTTATGCAACAACAGGGAAAGTATTGCCCAGGACTGCCAGCACGCCATCATTGAGAGCGGACTGGCAACGCGCCTGCTGGCTGAAAAAAGCCCGACACTTCGTGCCGACATCATGATGCAGATGACACTGCTGATTGAAGATGATGAGCGCATCACACCCGGCACGGTCAGTGTGACAGAAGAAACCCCGCTTTCTGGTCGCCTGCTGATTAGCGCCCACACCGAAGATTTTTTTGAACCCCTGACTTTTACGGTATCTCTTGATGATTAACGGCAAACCCACCGCAGATTACGAGCGCATTCTGGCTGATAACGGCATGCCGGTAACCGAAGAACAGGCACGCGCTGAATTTGAAGCCATTGTCAAAGACGAAGGGCTTATCACCAACACATCCCGCATGTCGCCGTTCTGGCGACTGATTACAGCCATCACCACAAAACCCGTGATGTGGCTGAAAGATGCGCTGGTTAATGTGGTGATGAAAAACCTGTTTCTGGCCGATGCCAGCGGTGTATTCGTTGATGTTTTTGCCTGGGCGGTAAACCTGCAACGCAAGGCCGCCACGCACGCAGCCGGCGTGATTCGTTTCACCAAGAACGACATTGATCGCGCAGTTACCGTGCCGGCCGGTACGCAGATTCAGACAGAACGCATTAACGGCGTGATTTATACGCTGACCGTTGTCAGGGATACCGTTATTCCGGCAGGAACACTCAGCATGAACATCGATGTTTCTGCGGAACAGGCCGGAGCCGGCTTTAACCTTGCGCCGGGATATTACCGCATCCTTCCAGTGGCGATTGATGGTATTGCCGGTGTTGAGAACGATGAAAACTGGCTGACCACACCGGGTGCCAACGAAGAAAGCGATGACGAGCTGCGTGATCGTGTTCGCAATCAGTTTAATCTTGCCGGCGCTTATCACACCGATGCAGTTTATCGGGGATTAATTGCCGGCGTTGCCGGCGTCAGTGCCGACCGCATCTATTTTCTGCATGACGCACCACGCGGCCCCGGCACAGCAAATGCTTACATTCTGCTGGATACCGGCATCGCATCCGAACCGTTCGTTGATGCAGTAAACGCATTCATTAACGATGAAGGTCATCACGGACACGGTGATGATCTGCGCTGTTTTTCCATGCCTGAAACACGCCACACCCTGACCGTGACACTCTGGTTATATGCAACGCTGAACCTCAGCGATGAGGAAATTCAGACGTTATTGCGCAATGTGGAAAATCTGGTTCGCTGTGCATTTCGAGAAAACAGCGATTATGACGTTCAGAAAACATGGCCGTATAGCCGTTTCAGCATGTCCAGACTGGGCGAAGAGATCCACCAGGTATTTCCACAGGTGGAGTCGGTTACATTTTCTCTTCCAGATATTCTCAGTGATCTGGCTGTTCCTCGTCTGGAATCCCTTACTGTGGAGGTGAGCGAGTGAAACTTCCGGAGATCCCTGAATTCCCGCTCCCCACCTGGATGAATAAAGGTGAGCCGTTAACGCTGGCACATTCATCGCATCGCTACTGGGAAAAGGTATACAGCTGGCTGACGTGGCCACTACAGCAGATTGATGTCGACACCTGCGCAGAGCCTTTACTTAACCTGCTGGCTTATCAGCGCAATATCACCCGATTTAAAGGTGAGCCGGTTTCATTATTTCGCTTAAGAGTGAAACACGCGTTTATTAACGCTCAGGACTCTGGCGAACGCGCCGGCTTCGAACGCATCTTTAAGCGTCTTGGCGTGGGAGACGTTAAAACACTGGAACGGCAACTGCAGCATGACTGGGACGTTATTTTACTGCGCATTAATGACACCCAGTTAAGTGAAAACAACGCGCTGATGATGCAGCTCGTGCGCCAGTATGGTCGTACCTGCAGGCGCTATTTCTTTCAGGTAATCAATACAACCACTGCCCGGATGACAGCCGGCACATTCGATGGCCATTACAGGTATCACACAGCAGAAGCAACGGTGAGAAAGGACACCATCTGGTTAACCGCTTCGCTACAGGCAGGACATTACGGCCTGTCCGTGGAACATTACACATTACAGGCAGATGAAGCATGAGCACGATTATTACTGAACAGTACGAACACTGGTGCGCAAATCAAATCATCAGTGGAAAACCTGCGCGCCCGGATACATTTGTTTTTGCATATATTCCGGGACAGGATGAATCCGCAGAGATCCCCCGCGATGAGATACTCCCTGATGAATCCATGATTCAGTATCGTGCGCCGGTCACCCAGTACGGCCTCCTGTCGCCGAACGCGACCGCGTTTTCCATCATTCTGGACACGACAGTCGGCGACTTCGAATACAACTGGATCGGTCTGCTGAACGAAGAAAGCGGCGTGCTCTGCATGATTGCACACACACCTCGTCAGCAAAAAATTAAAACAGCGAACGGCGTGCAGGGAAACAACCTGATCCGCACATTTTCCATGGAGTTTGACGGCGCAGCCGCAGCAATGCATATCGATGTCAGCGCTGATGTCTGGCAGATTGATTTCACTGCACGCCTTGCAGGAATGGATGAGGCCCGCCGGCTGCTGGCGTTTGATCACTACGGTGAAGCCGCTTTTCTGGGGGATGGTTTTCAGGTCAGCTATCAGGACGGTACCGCTACTGTTGCCGCCGGCGTGGGTTATGTGGGAGGTCTGCGCGTCAGTCTGCGCGAACCTTACAGCCTGCCGGCTGCGGTCGGGGATACCATCTGGATTGATGCAAGCTGGCAGGGATTTGTTACCGGCGAATGGAATACCGTTTTTACGTTCTGCGCCCGCCAGGAACATGCGTCTTATACAGACGGTAACGGCTTCCGACACTTTGTCGCGCCACTTGCAAAAATGACAGGAGACGGCCCACAGGACCTGCGCCCGGAGACACCCGACGAAGAACAAAGCAATGCACTGGCAGAGCACGAAAAATCCCGCCATCATCCGGACGCAACACTGAAGGAGAAAGGCTTTGCGCAGTACAGCAACTCCACCGACAGCGACGCAGAAGACCGCGCCGCCACATCAAAGGCAGTAAAAGCCGCAATGGATAAAGCAAAAGACGCTGTTGAGCGCGACGGCGACACCATGACCGGGGAGCTGAAAATCCGTGGTGTTAATGCACTGAGGATTTTCAACGAAGCTTTTGGCCTGATTTTTCGTCGTTCTGAAGAGTGCCTGCATCTTATTCCCACCCGGGAAAATCAGGGCGAAAACGGCGATATTGGCCCCCTGCGTCCGTTCACTATTAATTTGCGGACGGGTGAAATATCCATGTCGCATAAAGTGTCTGTTGGTGGCGGTTCTCAGGTGAATGGTGCGCTGGGTATCGGCGTTCAGAATGCGCTGGGCGGAAACTCAATTGCTTTCGGGGATAACGATACCGGCCTGAAACAGAATGGTGACGGCCTGCTGGATGTTTATGCCAATGGTCAGCACGTATTCCGTTTTCAGAATGGCGCGTTACAAAGTAACCGGGCAGTGAATGTTTCAGGGCGGGTAACACCGTCAGACTACGGAAACTTTGATGCCCGTTACCAGACCAAAACAGGCGGCGTGCAGGATGTGCGTTATGGTTCCGAAATGTATTACAACCCGGGAGGTAACCAGATATCCTGGACATTTCGCTCACCTTCAGGCCACGGGTTATCCGGTATTAATGTGCAGGAAACCGGAAGTAATTCGGCAGATAACATCGGCGGCGTGTATTACCGACCGCTTCAGAAACTGATTAACGGTACCTGGTATAACGTGGCGAGTGTTTAACAATGTTGCATTTAAAAAATATTACTGCGGGTAACCCGAAAACCGCGGAACAATATCAGCTGACAAAACAATATGGTGTTACCTGGCTTTTTTCGGAAGACGGCAAAAACTGGTATGAAGAACAGAAGAACTTTGCCAGTGACACCATAAAAATGGTTTACACCGGAGACGGGCGCGTGGTGTGGGTCGGTAAGGATGTGACAGGCATTGAACCCCGTAACGCCAGTGTTATTGAAGTTCCTGATATTACCGCTAACCGCCGTATTACCGTGCCTGGTTACTGGTTTTACCGCGACGATAAATTTGTCTTCGACTACAAACTTAAAGCGGAAGATGAGCGTGATGCACTGTTAAAACAGGCCAGCATCATGACCAGCGAATGGGAAAAAGACCTGCTGCTGGGATTAATCAGCGACGAAGACAGGGGGAAATTGAAAGCCTGCCGTATTTATACAAAAACGTTACGGGAGATGACATTCAGCCAGGTTACAGATAAAGCATCGTATGCCGCGATTGTATGGCCAGAATTACCGCAGAACATTAGCGAGAATTAAGAAGTAATGAGCGCATTGTTGACGAAAGCATTTGAAAAGTGGGTTGCTGAATGCACAGCCAGTAATTTACCTGCACGCCCTGACACTATTATTTTTGCCCTGATGGAGCGGGAACCAACGCACGAAGATAATACCGTTCCGGAAGAAAAAATCACATATACCGTGAATGAACTGACCTATGGCCAGTTAAGCCCGAACAATATTGTGTGTAGCGCGGTTGTTCCTGATGACTGTGCATTCAGCTATGACTGGATTTGCCTCATCCATCAGGCCAGCGGAACACTATGCGGCGTAATAAAAACGCCTGTTCGACAAAAAGTGACAGGCGAGTCACTTATTCGTAATTTCACGATTATATACAGCGGCATTGCTCAGGCTGCGCAAATTACTGTTCCTCCACAGAGCTGGCAGATAGATCTTTATCCAGAGCTGAAATCAATGCTGAAAATCCCTAACCGTTTGTCAGAAATTGCAGCAGAAGGGAAAGAAGCACAACAGGAATCCCGCGACAATCTGGGGTTGAAAACTGCTGCAACGATGGATGTACAAACAGACCTTTACGACCGCACCGAAGGCCGTCTGGCGATTCCCGGCATGTTTGGATTCGGGAAAGTATTTTCCAGCGGCGACAGGACCGAGTTTAAAACAGAGGCCGATTTTCTCCGCTGGGTAAAAACGGCAAAACCCGGTCGTTATACCGTATTTGCGGACACAAATGTGGTGGTACCAGGCATTCAGACAAACGGCGTTATTGAAATTATCTGGCCACAACCTAAAAGCTCAACCGATGACAGGGCCTATAAGGCAGTAATTTACTACGGTGTTAATGGTCAGATTTATTACAATCGCTACGTCGGCGGTCAGGGGTATCTGGCTGGCTGGGAAAATCTGAAGGTTGATGAGGCTTCACTCATCGCACAGATTGAAGCACGCGCTCCCCTGAAAAGCCCGGCACTGACCGGAGCACCGACAACACCAACCCCGCCAGATGACGCAGCAGGCACTGAAATAGCCAATGCGGAGTTTGTCCGCAAACTGCTTGCCGCGCTGGTTGACTCATCACCGGAAGCTCTGGACACGCTGAACGAGCTGGCAGCTGCGCTGGGTAATGACCCGAACTTTGCAACAACGGTCACTAACGCACTGGCAGGTAAACAGCCGCTTAGCGATGTTTTAACGGCAATCAGCAAATTAAAAGCGCAGGCAGATAACCTTCTGTACTTTAATACGGACGGGAAAGCATCACTTGCCCAGGTGACGCAAAAGGCTCGTTCACTACTGGCGCAAGCTACAGCAGAAGATATGCGGAAGGTGCTTGAGCTGGAAGACTCCGGAACAGTGACATTACAAAGCGATATTTATGATCGCTCGGAAGGTCGGGGGGCATTACCCGGCGCATTTGGTTATGGAGCATTTTATTCAACACCCCACCTGCTTACAGGCAAGGATGGCCCCATGGATTTTCTTATGTGGGTCATGGAAACGCCTCCAGGGCGCTATCTTGTTACACAGGTCATTACAGATCCAGAAGCGATTAGGGTAATTCCGGGATTAGTATTTGATGGTGTAGTAGAAATCGAGTCACCATATTCTTCTGCCAATGCGAACTCACACTCTGTGTATGACAAAGTCATTACATACCGGGGGGCTCGTGGAGAGCTGTATTACAACCGTCTTATTGCAGATCCTGCCTGCCCTCAACTTGAAGGGTGGTGGTCCCCGGCGACGCAAATAGATCTATTACGCTCGGTTACAGGGAATGCATGGGGAAGTCCGGGCGTCGGAGGTCTGATTTTTGCGGCCTATTTTGGTGAGTCTGACACAGACAGCAGCAGGAAAATGAAAAGGGGGCAAGTTGTACCTGGCTCCAGACTGGGGGCGGTCACAATAAGTGCGAAATGCAGCACATCAGGCTCATATGCCAGCACGCCACAGTTTATTACTGTGTCTCCTAATTCATATCCACAGGCAGGGTCATTTATTGCACTATCAGGCAGCCATTTAACAACACTTGGCACGTCAGAATGCTTTGTCGGTTTATTTATGCGGGTGAACTAAAAAATGGAAATACAACAAATTCTGAATCCACGCTATCTGGAATCCGGTGCGATTGACTGCGAAGTTTTGTTTGAAGGGATGGATGAAGCCGTCCCCTACACAGCCACACCAGAAGACAGTGCAATGACAGGCCAACGCGTCTGGCAGGAACTGCAAAGCGGCAAATGGGGCAAGATTGCCCCGTTCACCGTATCACCTGAAATGCTGGAAGCAGCAAAAGTCGCCAAACGCCAGGAAATCGAGGCATGGCGCACAGAACAGGAAGCACAGCCGTTCACGTTCGAATGGAACGGTCGCACCTGGAACGCCGGCCCCGACTCATTGACCCGCCTTTATCCGGTGGTGATGGCATCAAAATCCGACACAGCGCGGGACGTTATGGCATGGGGTGACGCCGATAATCAGCAAGTGAAGATGTCGATGCCAGAGCTTGAGGGGCTGGCTACAGCTATGGCGCAGGCGCAGGTTAACCGCAATGATGAAATTTATCGACGTCAGCGACAGATGAAGGATGTGCTGGATAGTCTGAATAATCTTGCCGACATCCGCGCTTTTCAGGCTGGAGAGTCAGAATGAAATGGGAAAACGCAATTCTGCGCCCGTCAGCCATGAACATTAAATGCTCTGTGGTTTGCCTTCATCCATGGTCAGAAAATACCGGAAACATCAAACCATCGGGGCGTTATCTCAGCCCCGAAAATGCTGTATCTGCACTTTTACCCTATCTGAAAGAAAACACGGAAAAGGACATTGTGGCGCTGTTATTTTGCGCTCCTTCTGCTGGCGAGTTTTTATCACTCGCCAGGCAATTTTCAGGCGCATTTCCGTTGCCGGAGGTGGGACGAATGTCCCGCATGATCTCCAGCCAGCTTTCACTGGCCATCAGCAGAATGCAAATCCCCGCCAGACCGGCAACATCACTTCCAGAACCGATAATGCTGTCGACACAGACCACTCGCAGCATGTCGCTGGCGGCAACCATTGCACAGGCAGCCACTCCTGCCGCTACATCACCGGAAACATTGTCATCATCACTGCATCAGTTCATGAATGCGAGAGATAAAGCCTTACAGGAAATAGCTAATCAGCAGACCGCACTCCGGCAAAAATTTTGCCCGGTGTGGCGCTTTTGCTACAAAGGAGCCCTTAGCCAGGCTGCAGTGCTGATACAAAAAAACATCCCACACCCCGAGTGGGTTTTTACAGCTGTGATGCTGTTCGTCGGCGATAATCTCTCATCACTAAGGGAAGCACTACATGACCCAGATGATTGTCCTTGCGCTTGACGGAGAAGCCATTCTGCTGCGCAACATCACCGTCAGCGCCACCATGCAACTACCGGACAAAGATATGTCCGGACAGTCAACCAGCACCACGAGCGCCCAGCAGGGAAACAAGGCTAAAGAGCTGCGCGTGTCGGGGGTTATTGATTTTAACGATGAAGCTATTCTGACCCGTATTTTTCAGCTTGCGGAGGCAACAGAAAGCAACGGTGCTAAAAAAACCTATCGCATTGCTAACGCTACCGCGAAGGCAATCAATATGCGACAGGGGGTATTTTCTGGTGGCATTGATGCCACGGAACAACAGGGAAAAATGCACTGGCAGATCACCTTTACTCTCAGGGAAAAATTAAGCGTGCCAGAGAAAGCATCCGCACGCAGCGGTTCGCAGAAAACCATCGCCAGACAGCAGACCCAGAATGGCAGCGAACAGGCACCAGACAAAGGCATGAATACGCAAAGTTCGTTCTGGAAAAAAATCAATGATGCCGTTGGCTCTGGTCTGGATGCTGTTGGCATCGGGAGCGTGAAAGAGGAAGGGAAAACATGAAATTGATACAACGCTGCATGATTAATGGCGAATGGGTGGAAATTGCCGATATAAGCCTTGTTCTTACCCTGAATGCTGCCGGTCGTGGCTTCATTTCTGTTAACAATCTGTCACCCGAACACAGCCTTGCCGGCGCAATGGTACAAATTGATCTCGGCCGTGACGGTGAAGCATGGCGCTATTTCTCCGGCTACATTGAGCGCGATCAACCTGCTGAAAATGGCTCACGTCGCCTTTTTATTCGTGAAGCGGCTGCTGTGCTGGATTTTGATTTCCCTTGCTCCATGCAACACCCGACGTTGCGGGGGGTACTCGATAATCTGGGGCGACAAAGCGGTATCGTTTTTATCACTCCGGATGCGGATTATGCCAGTATACCAACTCCCTACATCACCCACAGCGGCAGCGGAGCACAGCTGCTCAGCCAACTGGGGCGAGCATTCAGTATCAACGATTACGTCTGGCACCCTATGCCGGACGGTTCTGTATTTGTGGGAAGTGCAGCTGATTCACGATTTGCCAGCATTACAATGCCGGATATTCCGCAACAGTACACACTCGGGCAAAGCGGCGGAAACAGCATCGACATCATGTTTATGGAAACTGTGCGACCGGGCGTGAACCTTCCAGCCGGGCGCATTACCCGTGTAGCCCTCAACAACGAGAAAATGACCCTGACATGGGAGCGCCTTACCGCCACGGGCAGCCCTGTTTCCAAATCACCATTACGCAGACAAATGGAAACACAGTTCCCGGAACTGGCCAGCGGTACGCTACATACCCGGCTGGCGCGCGTCATTGCACCAACGGAGCCCGCCACCCTGGGCGATGTGGCCGACAGTTTCCGCCCACGCTACGCCGTCGATGTGCAGTTGCTTGATGAGAACGGCAACGATAAAAGCGATACGCCCGTTTACCCGGCAGTACCGCTCCCCGTCCCCATGGCTGGCAGTGAGGCGGGATGTTTTGCCTACCCGCCGGCTGGCACCATCGTGGAAATATCCAACATTGAAGGACGACCGGATAAACCTGTCATCAGGCAAATCTTACCCGCTGGCCATAACCTGCCTGATGTAAAGCCCGGCGAACAGCTGCAGCAACAGCGCGCAGAAGTGTTTCAGCGTGTCACGACTGACGGAAGCTGGCACAGAGAAACCGATCAGCAAATCAGGGAGCATTCAGCCAGGCGAACCATTAACAGCGATCAGGAAGAACGCACAACAACAACCAGAACAACAACAGTACAGGCAAACGACATAACCAGCGTTCTGGGAACCAGCAAGCTGATGACAGGCCAGACAGAACACATTACTACTGGTCATTATGCGATCGCAGCCGGTGAGCATATCCAGATGGTAGCGCAGGATTTGCTGACTAAACTCAAAGGGGCGACATCCACGATTGAGCGCGACCTTACTGAAAACGTGGGAGGCCGCAGAACATGCCGGGCGGACGGCGGTCTGGAGTTTACAGCCCCGACAGTATTTATTGGTCGCGGTGGCTCACGGGAAAAATCCGGACTTAATCTGCTGACGTTGTTGATTGATATTCTGGATCTGGTTCAGTTGCTGGCCACACACACTGCAAACCACACCCACAGCAACACCGGCGCACCAACAAACAGCAGCGAACTTGCCGCAGACGCCAAACAGGCTACGAGCCTGCGCGAAAAATACGGTGACCTTATCGCCTGATCACCGGGCATAAAACCCCCATAAACGCCCATCACGCAACGCACGGCTCCGGTCGTGCGTTTTCATATCTGCCACCTGATTAATGCGTTCTGCGTGCCATTCCGGCGCTGTATGCGCACACCACGTAAACGGTGTGACGTAAAGCGTGAGGTGACGTAAACCGCGCTACCCCCTCCAACCCGCGGGTTTTGTGTCGAAACAGTTTTTCAGTTTTCTGCCGTGCAAAAATGACAGCCAGCCCGCGCAGCAACTGAGGGAAAAGCGAAGATCTGAAATTTCACGCTTTGAAATTTTTTTCAGTTTTCAGAGAGTTTTTTACGATCCCATAAATGGCGGGGTCAACGAAACCGCATGATATTAAAAGAGTTTTCATGCTTTGCGTGGGGCGAGACACGATCGCGAAAGGATCGCATAGAAAAATCGTCAAACAACGAAGCCAGACGCGGCGCGGCCTGCGTAAAATTGAGAGTCGAAATTAAACTGAAAAAAGGATCAATGCCGCGCCTCGATCGCACATGACGATCTACGCAACAACAGGACGAAAAAAAACCGGCGCGAACGCCGGCGGAAGCATGTATCAAATGCGTGACTGAATAATGTCTGCGTTCAGGATATGCACAACAGAGTGTTGAAATTAGTCAACGTATTGAAGCAAGAAAAAAAAGCAGGCTAGAATTCACGCGGACGCCTTTCGACTGATGGCTGGACAGCAAACACGAAGGCCAGATGTAAAAAGGCCCAACTAAACCTTATGTTCAACTCTGGGCGTTTCACAACGTAATCAATAAGCGGGCAAGAGCTTAGCGCCTTTGCAAAAAAAGGAGCAAGTGCTATGTCGCAAAAATCGCTTATAGCCATCACGTTCTGCGTGACGGCAATCCTCATCATCTGGATGCTACACGGTTCGCTGTGTGAGATACGGATGAGCTTCTGGGGAGCGGAGTTTGCGGCGTTCTTACAGTGTAAGCAGTAAGGAAACCGCGACGGGGGAGCAATCCCCCGTCAATCGGTTGCCAGGGTTAAGGTCGATAAGGCACCCTATCTCGCAAACCTGAATGCAAAAAGCCCGCAGGATTAGTCGCGGGCTTTTTATTTCCAGAGAGGGTGGTTGGCTTACCGATTATTCTTCATTTTTCTTTGACGTTATTACCACAGTAGCCAGTTTATCAATCAGGCGCTCACACGCATCAACATCTTTGAGGTTTCTTAATTTGAGCTTTGCAGTTTTAGGCTCATCATCTCTGGTACAAAGGTGTAGCTCAACTTCAACATCATTCCTGTTTAACAACCCCATAATAACCCCTGCAAATTTTTTCGCCCGTGAGAGCAATTCGAACATAACACTAAGCATATCGGGTGCATTCGCAGAGAAGCAAGTCACACGACCTATATCAAATCCATTATTTTGAAAATACTCCTCTATTGAAGAGGAAAACTCTGAAGGACATGTAATCCTGACACTTGCAAATCGGGACTGATGTAATGGTGTTCCCTTTAAATATTGCACTTGAAGCCTCCGCATTAAAACTACAGCACAAGTGAGGCCAAACAGCCCCATGAACAAAATAGAAAACACAGATCGATAATATAAAACCGATCGATAAAAGCGATCAATTTGTTATCATATCGGCAGCAGTAACCACACAAGAGGTGCCGCAAATGACGCAAAATGTACGATGCAAAAATTGCAACAAACTACTTGCCCGCGCCTCATTTCACTACATTGAAATAAAATGTCCGCGCTGCAAAACACTTAACCAGATAACGAGAGCCATCGAGCACCCCACACACATGAGGAGTTATGACCGTGGGGATCACAATCCAGCACCAACCAGCACATACACCGGAACACACTAAGGTTTATCAGACTGACAATGCCACGCTCTGTCGTGGGAATGCGCTGGAAATATTGCCGCTGATTGAGCCAGAAAGTATTGATGCCTTAATCACTGACCCGCCTTACAGTTCGGGCGCGACACACAAGGCCGGACGCACCAACCAGGGCAGCCACGCAAAATATCTGAACGGCGAGAGCCTTCATCGCTTTGATGGGTTTGCGGGTGAAAACATGGATGCCCGTTCGTGGGCTTACTGGACACAATTATGGATGGCACAGGCACACCGCGCAGTCAGGCCGGGCGGTTATGCCCTGGTATTTACTGACTGGCGACAACTGCCAGCTTTAACTGATGCATTTCAGGCCAGTGGTTTCACATGGCGCGGCATCATTGCGTGGAACAAAGGAAGGGGGTCACGAACACCCCATACGGGGTATTTCCGGCATCAGTGCGAATACATCGTCTGGGGCAGTAAAGGCCATTTAGATAAATCGCCTTCGGGACCGTTCGACGGCTGCATGACGTTCCCGGTTATCCCATCAAAGAAAATGCACCCGACCGGAAAACCAGAAGAACTTATGGCAGAACTGGTCAGAACTGCGAATAGTGGCGGAACAGTCCTTGATCCTTTTATGGGGTCAGGGACAACGGGTGTGGCTGCACTGAAAGCAGGGCGAAAATTTATTGGTATAGAAACCAGTGATCATTATTTTGAGGTAGCTGCGCAGCGGCTTCGGGGGACCATCACCACAACCATTTCGGCTACATAAGACAAAGCCCGCATTTTTTTTGCGGGCTTGTATATCATTACTGATGTGGACAGTTTGTGGATGTTTATAAGAAATAAGCTAATAGAAACAATTTGTTAGCTTTACAAAAAACGCGCCCGAAGGCGCGTTGGCGATACACTCAATATAAAGGACTACTCTTCTTCAACTTCTTCGACGAAGTTGGCGTCTTTCACCGACGTTGCGGCACGACGTGCTTCGCCTTTGTGCTGCAGTTTATTGAGCTGCCGTTCCAGCTTGTTGATCAATTCGTTAATAGCGGTGTACATATCTTCATGTTTACCACTGGCAACCAGAACGCCGTTAGGTGTATTGATAGTGGCGTCAGCAACGAACCCCTGTGGTTCCTTGGACAGAATGATATGCGGATTAATCAGGTGCGTTTGCCATTTTTCCAGTTTGGCGAGACGGTCTTCGACATGTTGGCGGATTGCCGGAGTAATTTCCATTTGTTTGCTGGTAATGTTCATTGTCATAAATTTTACCTCTTGTCTTCCCGTCTTGGTGAATTCAGCATACCGCTCCTGATGTCAAAATGTGTGATGAAAATCTCATAATTTTGTCACTTTTTGTCAACGAAGTTTTTTTGTGAGAAATCGCAGGAAGAGGTGTTTTTTTACTTGAGGAATGTCTCAAAGCGAGCCATATTTGATAGGATCAGTCGCGACTGAATCGCTTTAGTTAGCGTTCAAATCGAATAAAAAAACGACAGCTCCAGGGCTGCCGTTTTGCGTATATCACACCTGTTAAGTGTTGCTGCTGTTAGCGGCAATAATTTTCGCGACTTTTTCAGCCTGAGCGTTCATCTGCATCTGGCGGTAAGCATTTTCCATCAGCGGCAGCGCATCACGCGTAGCCTGGGTATCCGGGTAGTCGCGCAGCATGCCTTCGACGCGGTTGACGACGGCAACCCATGCGCCACGTTCGGTGTAGTACTCTGCAACGGAGTATTCATATTTCGCCAGACGATCTTTCAGGAACACCAGACGTTTGGTTGCATCAGTGGTGTACTGGCTGTTTGGATAGCCGCGCACCAGTTTGGAAAAGTCACTAAACGCAGCTCGAGCATGTTGAGGATCGCGATCGCTACGGTCAACGCCAAAGAACCCTTGCAGCGCACTGTCATCCAGCGCCATATTGGTCAGGCCACGCATGTACATGACATAATCGATATTCGGATGGGTCGGGTTGAGGCGAATAAAACGATCGATGGCAGCCTGTGCTAACGGCAGATCGGCGTTTTTATAGTAGGCGTAGATGAGATCCAGCTGCACCTGCTGCGAATACGGACCAAACGGATAGCGATTATCTAACGCTTCCAGTTGCGTTATTGCCTGTCTCCAGTTACCGTCCTGCAGCTTTTGTTGTGCAGTCGCGTAAATTTCATTTGGCGGATTATCAGGTACTTCTTCCTTTGACCCCGAGCAACCCGCCAAAAACAGGCTTAGTGTGGCGGCTGCCACCAGATATTTCATGCGCGTCATGACGTTTTGACTTTCCTCAAAATGTAATACGGGAGATTCTCTGTTCCTGCTCCCGGTTAAGACCAGCTACAATAGCACACTATATTAAACGGCAAAGCCGTAAAACCCCAACGATAAACGAAGAAGCAGTATATATGGCACAACGAGTAGAACTCACTGCAACAGTGTCCGAAAACCAACTCGGTCAACGCTTAGATCAGGCTTTAGCCGAAATGTTCCCGGATTATTCACGTTCGCGAATAAAAGAATGGATCCTCAACCAGCGCGTGCTGGTTAACGGCAAAGTTTGTGATAAGCCGAAAGAAAAAGTATTAGGTGGCGAGCTGGTGGCCATCAACGCCGAGATTGAAGAAGAAGCGCGTTTTGAACCGCAGGATATCCCGCTGGATATCGTCTATGAAGATGAAGACATTATCGTCATTAATAAACCGCGCGACCTGGTGGTACATCCTGGCGCGGGTAACCCGGATGGCACGGTATTGAATGCGTTGCTTCATTACTATCCGCCCATTGCCGATGTACCGCGTGCGGGTATTGTCCATCGTCTGGATAAAGACACCACTGGCCTCATGGTTGTGGCAAAAACCGTTCCAGCCCAGACGCGCCTGGTGGAATCTCTGCAACGACGTGAAATTACTCGTGAGTATGAAGCGGTAGCAATTGGTCATATGACTGCTGGTGGCACGGTGGACGAGCCAATCAGTCGCCATCCGACCAAACGAACTCATATGGCGGTGCATCCGATGGGCAAACCGGCGGTCACTCACTATCGCATTATGGAACACTTCCGTGTGCACACGCGTCTGCGGCTGCGTCTGGAAACTGGACGTACGCACCAGATCCGCGTGCATATGGCCCATATAACCCATCCGCTGGTGGGCGATCCGGTTTATGGTGGCCGTCCGCGTCCGCCAAAAGGTGCTTCGGAAGCGTTTATCTCCACGCTGCGTAAGTTTGATCGTCAGGCGCTTCATGCAACCATGCTGCGTCTTTATCACCCGATCTCCGGCATTGAAATGGAATGGCATGCGCCTATTCCACAAGATATGGTGGAGCTGATTGAGGTGATGCGCGCCGATTTCGAAGAGCATAAGGATGAAGTGGACTGGTTATGAGTAAGCTGATTGTCCCGCAGTGGCCGCTGCCAAAAGGTGTTGCGGCCTGTAGCTCTACCCGTGTCGGCGGCGTGAGCTTGCCGCCCTACGACTCGCTCAACCTCGGTGCTCATTGTGGTGATAACCCGGAGCACGTCGAGGAAAATCGCAAGCGGCTTTTTGCTGCGGGTAATTTGCCTTCAAAACCGGTCTGGCTTGAGCAGGTACACGGTAAAGATGTGCTTAAGCTTACTGGCGAACCTTATACCTCAAAACGGGCGGATGCCTCGTATAGCAACACACCCGGCACGGTTTGTGCCGTAATGACAGCCGATTGCCTGCCTGTGCTGTTTTGCAATCGGGCAGGAACGGAAGTCGCGGCTGCCCATGCTGGCTGGCGTGGACTGTGCGCAGGCGTGCTGGAAGAGACGGTTTCCTGCTTTGCCGATAAGCCCGAAAACATTCTTACCTGGTTGGGGCCGGCAATCGGTCCACGCGCGTTTGAAGTGGGGCCGGAGGTTCGCGAGGCGTTTATGGAAGTAGACGCCAACGCGAGTACAGCTTTCATTCAGCATGGTGATAAGTATCTGGCGGATATTTATCAGCTTGCCCGACAGCGTCTGGCGAGCGTTGGTGTTGAGCAAATTTTCGGCGGCGACCGTTGTACATATACGGAAAATGAGACTTTCTTCTCTTATCGTCGCGACAAGATCACCGGTCGTATGGCAAGTTTCATTTGGCTGATATAACCTAAAGAATCAAGACGATCCGGTACGCGTGATTTTCTTTTCACATTAATCTGGTCAATAACCTTGAATAATTGAGGGATGACCTCATTTAATCTCCAGTAGCAACTTTGATCCGTTATGGGAGGAGTTATGCGTCTGGATCGTCTTACTAATAAATTCCAGCTTGCTCTTGCCGATGCCCAATCACTTGCACTCGGGCACGACAACCAATTCATCGAACCACTTCATTTAATGAGCGCCCTGCTGAATCAGGAAGGGGGTTCGGTTAGTCCTTTATTAACATCTGCTGGCATCAATGCTGGCCAGTTGCGCACAGATATCACTCAGGCATTAAACCGTTTACCACAGGTTGAAGGTACAGGTGGCGATGTCCAGCCATCACAGGATCTGGTGCGCGTTCTTAATCTTTGCGACAAGCTGGCGCAAAAACGTGGTGATAACTTTATCTCGTCAGAACTGTTCGTTCTGGCGGCACTTGAGTCTCGCGGCACGCTGGCCGATATCCTGAAAGCAGCAGGGGCGACTACCGCCAACATTACTCAAGCGATTGAACAAATGCGCGGAGGTGAAAGCGTGAATGATCAAGGAGCTGAAGACCAACGTCAGGCTTTGAAAAAATACACCATCGACCTTACCGAACGAGCCGAACAAGGCAAACTCGATCCGGTGATTGGTCGTGATGAAGAAATTCGCCGTACCATTCAGGTACTGCAACGTCGTACTAAAAATAACCCGGTGCTGATTGGTGAGCCTGGTGTTGGTAAAACTGCCATCGTTGAAGGTCTGGCGCAGCGTATTATTAATGGTGAAGTGCCGGAAGGGCTGAAAGGCCGCCGCGTACTGGCGCTGGATATGGGCGCGCTGGTGGCTGGGGCGAAATATCGCGGTGAGTTTGAAGAACGTTTAAAAGGCGTGCTTAACGATCTCTCCAAACAGGAAGGCAACGTCATCCTGTTTATCGACGAATTACATACCATGGTCGGCGCAGGTAAAGCCGATGGCGCAATGGACGCCGGGAATATGCTGAAACCGGCACTGGCGCGTGGTGAACTGCACTGTGTGGGTGCTACGACGCTGGACGAATATCGCCAGTACATCGAAAAAGATGCTGCGTTGGAACGTCGCTTCCAGAAAGTGTTTGTTGCCGAGCCTTCTGTTGAGGACACCATTGCTATTCTGCGTGGCCTGAAAGAACGTTACGAGCTGCACCACCATGTGCAAATTACTGACCCGGCAATTGTTGCAGCGGCGACATTGTCTCATCGCTACATTGCTGACCGTCAGCTGCCGGATAAAGCCATCGACCTGATCGATGAAGCAGCATCCAGCATTCGTATGCAGATTGACTCAAAACCGGAAGAACTCGACCGACTCGATCGTCGTATCATCCAGCTCAAACTGGAACAACAGGCGTTAATGAAAGAGTCTGATGAAGCCAGTAAAAAACGCCTGGATATGCTCAACGAAGAACTGAGCGACAAAGAACGTCAGTACTCCGAGTTAGAAGAAGAGTGGAAAGCAGAGAAAGCGTCGCTCTCTGGTACACAGACCATTAAAGCGGAACTGGAGCAGGCGAAAATCGCCATTGAACAGGCTCGCCGTGTGGGTGACCTGGCGCGGATGTCTGAACTGCAATACGGCAAAATCCCGGAACTGGAAAAGCAACTGGAAGCCGCAACGCAGCTCGAAGGCAAAACTATGCGTCTGTTGCGTAATAAAGTGACCGACGCCGAAATTGCTGAAGTGCTGGCGCGTTGGACGGGGATTCCGGTTTCTCGCATGATGGAAAGCGAGCGCGAAAAACTGCTGCGTATGGAGCAAGAACTGCACCAGCGCGTTATTGGTCAGAACGAAGCGGTTGATGCGGTATCTAACGCTATTCGTCGTAGCCGTGCGGGGCTGGCGGATCCAAATCGCCCGATTGGTTCATTCCTGTTCCTCGGCCCAACTGGTGTGGGTAAAACTGAACTTTGTAAGGCGCTGGCGAACTTTATGTTTGATAGCGACGAGGCGATGGTCCGTATCGATATGTCCGAGTTTATGGAGAAACACTCGGTGTCTCGTCTGGTTGGTGCGCCTCCGGGATATGTCGGTTATGAAGAAGGTGGCTACCTGACCGAAGCGGTGCGTCGTCGTCCGTATTCCGTCATCCTGCTGGATGAAGTGGAAAAAGCACATCCGGATGTCTTCAACATTCTGTTGCAGGTACTGGATGATGGGCGTCTGACTGACGGGCAGGGGAGAACGGTCGACTTCCGTAATACGGTTGTCATTATGACCTCTAACCTCGGTTCCGATTTGATTCAGGAACGCTTCGGTGAACTGGATTATGCGCACATGAAAGAGCTGGTGCTCGGTGTGGTAAGCCATAACTTCCGTCCGGAGTTTATTAACCGTATTGATGAGGTGGTGGTCTTCCATCCGCTGGGTGAACAGCACATTGCGTCGATTGCGCAGATTCAGTTGAAACGTCTGTACAAACGTCTGGAAGAACGTGGTTATGAAATCCACATTTCTGACGAGGCGCTGAAACTGCTGAGCGAGAACGGTTACGATCCGGTCTATGGTGCACGTCCTCTGAAACGTGCTATCCAGCAGCAGATCGAAAACCCGCTGGCACAGCAAATACTGTCTGGTGAATTGGTTCCAGGTAAAGTTATTCGCCTGGAAGTTAATGAAGACCGGATCGTCGCCGTCCAGTAAATAAGACAAGCGAGTCCTTCGGGGCTCGCTTTTTGTCTAATTTCCAACCGGAAATGGTCGTTTTTAAGGTGTTTTGCTTAAGAATTGAACGAACGATAAATTATTTTAAATTTCCTCTTGTCAGCTCAGAATAACTCCCTATAATGCGCCACCACTGACACGGAACAACGGCAAACACGCCGCCGGGTCAGCGGGATTCTCCTGAGAATTCCGGCAGAGAAAAGCAAAAAAATGCTTGACTCTGTAGCGGGAAAGCGTATTATGCACACCCCGCGCCGCTGAGCTGAAAGCCGCGTCGCAACTGCTCTTTAACAATTTATCAGACAATCTGTGTGGGCACTCGAAGATACGGATTCTTAACGTCGCAAGACGATAAATGAATACCAAGTCTCAAGAGTGAACACGTAATTCATTACGAAGTTTAATTCTTTGAGCATCAAACTTTTAAATTGAAGAGTTTGATCATGGCTCAGATTGAACGCTGGCGGCAGGCCTAACACATGCAAGTCGAACGGTAACAGGAAGCAGCTTGCTGCTTTGCTGAC
>NZ_RHJM01000059.1:0-26288 GCF_004212315.1 Escherichia sp. E10V5 | reverse complement strand
TTAAACGCAACGCCTGCTTCTGCCTGTGCAGAGAGGCTGACCGTACCGGCTTTCAGCGCCGACAGTGTGACCGAGGCTGCCCCGGAGGCATCGGTTTGCGTGGTTGCTGCAGAAAGGATGACGCCAGTCCCGGAGGCATGCCATGTTACTTTATGGTTTGCCAGGGCGTTGCCTTTATCATCTTTTACTGTCGCGATATAGGTTACAGATTCTTTTCCGTCGGCAACGGCGTGTTTTTTATCCACGGTGACGTCGGTAACTTTTGCCGAAGTGCTGTCGGCAATAAAGTGCAGGCTGTGAGACGCCACAGCGCTACCGGTCGCGGCGCTGGCAGTTACAACGACATCCCCGCTTGAGGCGGATGTAAGCATGACCTGGCTGTAACCACTGGTATCAGTGGTGTTCTGCGCGGTGCTGAGTACCCCTTTACCGGAAGTAATGGCCCACTTCACTGGGCTACCGGATACCGGATGCTGGTGAGCATCGCTAATCAGTGCAGTCAGCTGAATGGCGTCGTTCAGGTTGGCGACGGCGGTTTCTTTACTGGTGTTAAGCGACGTTACCGCAGCACTTTTACTGTCCACCGTAAAATGCAGGACCGGGGAGGTAATTTTCTGCCCCTGGAGGGTCGCCGTCAGTGCCACATCTTCCACGGCAGAGGAGCTAACCTGGGTGGTGGCTTTGCCTTCATCATCCGTCAGCGCGGTTGTCGGGGCAAAATGCGCGGTAGTACTGAGGGTACTCCAGTCGATCTGGACATTTTTTAATGGGTTACCTAACGCATCTTCTGCAATAACGGTTAGCGTTGCGCTCTCTTTCCCGTCGGCCAGCAGCGTGGTCTTATCCGGTGTAATATTTTTCAGCACGGCGCTTTTGGCGTCGGCCGCAAAAGTCAGAGGAACGGAGTGTTTTGGTACCGCTTTCCCGGTTGTCTTGTCTCCGGTGGTGGCGGAAACAGTAACCTGTCCGGCACTGGTGGAGGTGAGAAGCATGGTTGCCACGCCATTCTCGTTGGTTTGGCTCTGGCTGCCAGCCAGATGTGCCGTGGTACTACCGGAACTAATGGCCCAGTTCACGGTCTGATTCGATAATGGGTGGTTGCTGGTATCGGTCACGATGGCCTGCAGGATGATAGTGTCCTGGCCATTGGCGATAGCACCGGTTTTATCGCCATCAATCTGGCTGATCACTGCGTTGGCATTATCCGCAATAAACTGCAGCGCTTCACTTTTAATAATTTCGCCGTTATCGAGATGGGCGCTGATTGTTGTACTCAGGAGCTGGGAACTGGTCAGCGAGATGCTGGCGTTCCCCTGGGCATCGGTGCGAGCGGACGTTGCCGACAGGAGAGCTTGCGCATTATCCGTGGTCCAGGTAACGGGGACGCCCGATACAGGATTTCCCGTTGCATCCACGATGTGCGCCGTGAGGCTGATGGCATCTGTGCCGTTAGCCAGTGCTGACGTTGCCGATGCGGTTATCCCGTGGGCAGCAAAGCGCTCGCTGGCAGCGGGAGATTCCAGAGTAATGGTCGTGCTGCTAATCTTCTGAGTCTTGTTACAGAAAACATCAACAGTTGTCTGCCCAGGCATATTGCCGGCATGGAAGGTAGTGACATATACGCCGGGCGAGTTTTCTTTAAACGCCGAGATACTGGCTGGCACCTGCGTTGGTGCGGTTGCCGGAGAGAGGCTGGTTTTCTTTTGCAGCCTGGCTTTCTTTTGTGGCTTCTGTTGTTTTGAGTTGGCTTCCGTGATTTGAGCACTGAGGTTAGCTGCCTGACCTGTGATTTTCTCACCACTGGCGGTGGTCAGCGTCACGCTAATCGGTGTGCTGCTTACTCCGTCTGCTGGTAGCGTCATTTTAGCGGCGCTGGCGGTGGTGACTGCGTGTTGAATATTAAAACTGTCAACCTGCACAGTCATGTACGCCGGGGGCGACTGGTTACCTTTCGTATCCAGAGCCGTCGCGGAAACAACATAGACATTCTTCACGGCGTTGCCGGTATGATAATGCGGGAGCGTGACGGACCAGGCGCCATTTTTCTCGCTGATGTTGCCGCCGTTTTTCAGCAGACTGTCGGCCTGCCAGTGGATGTGATCAAGCGGATATTTGCTCTTCACCTGCACATTTACCGGCAGGGTCATAGATTCAGTGCCGGAAATTTTATCCTGCAGGGTCAGCCAGATAACCTGTTGCTTACGGTACTCCAGCACAATGTCGTTGTTTCTGTTTACCAGCTCGTAACGGCTACCCATCAGCGTTCTGCTGGCGCCGACGGCGTCTGGATCGAGATGACTCGCCAGGGATTCGCCCATCTTCCAGTTGAGATTGAGGTTCACCTGGGTGTCGTTCTGATCACCTTTACCCATTTTTTGGTTCAGGCCCACGGTCATCAGCGGGAATGGCGTGTAGTTGACGCCCAGCGTCATGGCCCACGGGTTGCTCAGGCGCTTATCACTGCTGTTCTGCGAGAGCGCCACTTCCTCACCAAAGTATTGTTCCCACGCCAGTTCTGCACCTAACTGTGGATAAACGGGTAAATAACCCTCGGCGCGAATGTCATAGCCATTGGCAACACGTTCCTGATAATCGGCATAGCGTTTTGAATTTTTCCAGCCGGAAAGTCGGCGGTAACCGTTTGCGCTAAGGCGGAAGAAATCGCTGCCCAGCTCTGTCCCGACGCCCAGACGCTGATGCTTATTACCGGAGAGCTGCTGGTCGTAAAAAGTGTTGACGCCCCACATCCAGTGGTCAGCAAAGTAACGATAACCAATACCGATATTGACGATATCGCGGTCATCATTGCGGCGGGCACCAACTTGCGTAAACAGGAGATCCTGCT
The DNA here is from genome assembly GCF_004212315.1 of Escherichia sp. E10V5. NCBI lineage: Bacteria > Pseudomonadati > Pseudomonadota > Gammaproteobacteria > Enterobacterales > Enterobacteriaceae > Escherichia > Escherichia sp. E10V5. The sequence continues at coordinate 23,443 of NZ_RHJM01000059.1, read as the reverse complement.
TCTTGTTGTCGTAGAGAGGCACCAGAAGATCTACGCTGGCATTATTAAGTGCCATTTTGCGGTCCAGCGTTGCATTAACTTTGGCAGTTCCGAACTGCTGCAACCATTGCTGCACTTCACTGGTGGCAATCGACGAGGTGCTGCCGATGGCAGAGGAGATCAATGCATCTGTTCTATTGCTCTGTTTTAATAATTCGGCAGTGCTGGTAAGAACTGAGGCGATTTTTTTATCGTCTTCATCATCCTGTGCTGTTGTTTTCGCATCGTGCTTTCCTTTTGCTTCTTGTCCGGACTTATTCTCTGGCGAATTCGTTACTGCCTGAGCAGGGAACGTAAAGACAAAGGAGTTCATAAAAATAACCATGAGCTGCAAAAATATTTGCAGGCAGGCTGTGAGTCTCTGTTTCATAATAACATCAGTCTGTTGTTTGAAATTTGTTAATAGACGGCGGACAATATTTATTTATCCGGACTAATCTTCCTTAAGGTGCTTTATTATTCTGTTCATTTTGTCTGAGGCAGACACACGAAACAGTGTGTAACTAAATTCATTCAAGTGCTGTTGTAATAAATTTGGTTTTTGCTCACCCTCCAGCTACATGTTACTGATAATAAAAACTAACGAATGTTAATGATTTTCTGTTGATAATGGAATGTTAGGATGATTATGTGTTAGTGCGTTTTTTTCAATAAGAACATGTCGTTGCGCGCGTCTATTGTTATAATTCCTGGTAGAGGGGGCGTTAACAAGAGAATATAGGTCTGTCTGCTATGTGAAATTACAGCATAAAATTCCGTTATTGATATGTTAGCTGGTGAGGATACTGTTATGATTTATCTCTGATTTATGTTTATATTTAGTGATATCAATGGGTTGATTGGTTGTTGTATTTTCATTTTGTGACATTTTATACTGATTTTTGTTGTCTGGTTTCTTTTTTGTCTAGGGTGTTTATCTTAATTTTTTTTTGGTGATGACAATTGTTGGGCTTAAAATGATAAATAAGTGCAATTTTTTTGTGTAATTTGATTTATTGTTGTAATGAAATGTATGGCATTATAACGATATGGCTATGCTATTTATCTGCTTTAATACTCTGTAATGCCGAACTTAAAGGATTTGATATCTTCAGGTTTGAACACCGTTAATGGACGTAATTGGCTAACTGAAACGTTGATTAAGGTGGCAGTGAAAATATCAGAATCCAATTAGGTTAAATATATTCATTAATGGCAGCATTTCCACCATTTATTATGGCTAATTGCTGTTGCGGTATAACTGAACAATTTATCGGTGCACAAATGTCAGTCAGAAGACATACACCAGGTTATAAGGATGAGAGCGATGTTGAAAAGTGTATTACTTACCGGGGCAGGTTTACTTGCATTAATGCCATTGGCATATGCTGACCAGAGTGTCAACTTTTCTCCTGAGAGTGTGTCAGTTGGAACTTCTCTTTCGGTGTTAAACGGGGAGTCTCGCGAATTTGTTTATGATGAAGGTGTGAAGTCGAGCCAGCTTAACTGGAAAATAAACAATGCGCCGGTTATTAAAGCTGGAATTACCTGGGACCCATTATCATGGTTGTCGCTGAATGCTAATGGGTGGACGACGTTGGCATCTCGCGGTTCTGGTATGGATGATTATGACTGGTCTTATCCTTCGCAAAGCCACTGGAGCGACAGGTCAAGCAGTCCTGACACGCATCTGAATTTCGCTAACCAGCTTGATCTGAACGTAACCGGCTGGTTGCTGAATGAAGATAATTTGCATCTCGGCGCAGTGGTTGGGTATCAGGAAACCCGTTTCAGTTGGCTGGCTGAGGGGGGGCATTATACCTATGATAATGGTGCGAATGTGGGCGATTTCCCGCGCGGTGAGCGCACCATTGGTTACCAGCAGAGATACCGGGTGCCTTACTTAGGGCTGACGGGGAAATATGTTTACCAGGATTTTGATATCACTGCACAGTTTAAATTCAGTCCGTGGGTAGAAGCTCGCGACCACGATGAGCATTACATGCGTGACCTGAGTTTTAACGAAACTGCCAGTAATTCAAACTATTACTCAGGAACTATCAACGCGGGATATAACATTACTTCCCAGGCTCGTGTCTTCACTGAATTGAGCTGGACGCGTTTCTCTGAAGGCAGGGGGGACTCAACTGTGCATGATAAAGTCACAGGTGACTCTGAACATTACAATGATGCTGCAGGTATTCAAAACTATAACTACGCCATTGGCGCAGGGATTGAGTACCGCTTCTGATGGTTAAATGCGTCTTCGGGGGGCAGTAAACGCCCCCGAATTTAAATAAAAATTACGTAGTTACAACATCCTGATAATTTACCCATCCGTTGCAGCAGCCGTCTTGCCAACATTAAGTACCTTTAGTCAGTAACTCTCTGGTGAAAAATTCAGTTATCCGGTATGTATAGCAATTGCTACACAGCAATAATCTGCTATGCTGTATAGCAAATGCTATACGGGGTGTTACCATGAAATCAGATGTCCAACTCAACCTTCGCGCCAGAGAATCCCAGCGGGCGCTGATAGATACGGCAGCAGAAATTCTGCATAAGTCGCGCACGGATTTTATCCTCGAAATGGCTTGCCAGGCCGCAGAGAATGTCATTCTTGAACGCAGAGTATTTAATCTGAACGAGGAGCAGTATGCCGAGTTTATCGATATGATCGATGCGCCGGTAGAATCTAACCCAGCATTAGAAAAACTTCTGGCAAGGAAACCACAGTGGGATTTGTAACTCAGCCTGAACCTTTATCGAGTTCTCATCAACTTGCGGAATTTGTTAGTGGTGAGGCTGTTCTGGATGAATGGTTAAAACACAGGGGATTAAAGAATCAGGCGCTTGGGGCTGCGCGGACGTTTGTTATCTGCAAGCAAGAGACAAAACGTGTAGTTGGTTATTACTCACTTGCAACCGGTAGTGTGAATCATGTCGAAGCAACGGGAAATATTCGCCGTAATATGCCTGACCCCATACCGGTGATTATCCTGGCTCGTCTGGCGGTCGATCTTTCGTTCCACGGTAAAGGACTGGGCGCCGATCTGCTTCATGATGCGGTGTTGCGCTGCTACAGAGTAGCTGAAAATATCGGCGTTCGCGCCATTATGGTTCATGCGCTTACCGACACTGCCCGACGCTTTTACCTGCACCATGGTTTTAAAGCATCACAAACGCAGGAGAGAACGTTGTTTCTCAGACTGCCGTAATAATGGGGGGCAAGGGAGATTGAAATGTGCATACTGAAGCCCTCCAGATACGATATTTAACATAATCTTTGTTATATGTACTTTAAAATCAATAAGTTACTTTTTTATGCGATTCATTGTACGCACTTAGGCATGGCTTGCGATAAATGTCACTCGGCCCCAGTCGGTTAACAGAACAGCAATATAGAACATTAAGCGCGATAGGTCAGTTATAGACGCGGACGGCGCTGTTGAGTGTCTGCTGTGAAGCAGACATTTAATTAAATAAATGACGGGATAACGATATTGCTCGTTCTCCACGGTTTACGGATTTTAAGCAAAGCTTTTTGTAAGTTATCAATTGTCACAGATCCAAGAGCAATCCTACAACGCTTATAGCGTTTATGCCTTGGGGTATACCCTAACTGTGCGACCATCGCTTACCACAAGCGAAAATTTCAATTTCATCTGGCGTGAGCCAACAACAATGAATAGCGGGTCCTTTGGGTTTCGATCACCGGTAGTTACGGTTAATCATCTTCTGCTGTACCAAGGGATGAAAAGGCTCAGGGTTCCTCCCCAGAATACGCCATCAATAAGTCCTGTTACACCGCCAAACAACATACAAAAACTTGCGGATGACCGTAATCCCGGTTGCAGATAAATGGCTGAAGTAAGTATGAACTTCATGCAAAAAGTAATCACAATCAGCCCCAGGGTCAGCGGCGTCCCAGCCCTGATAATCATGCCCGGATTATCTGAATCTCTCAGCGGTGGCTGTAAGCGCCACAACCTGTATCCAAGAGCCGTGCCTGCGAGCAGTCCTGCTGCCATCATTGAAAGGCTTGCGCCAGCAAGTGCTGTCTCAGTGATAACACCATATGCCCCCCAGACAAGAAAAAGCACTGGGAGAAAAAACAACCGCCTGATTGTCATCTCCCGGACATAAAGAGCAGCAAAGCCGCGTCGCAGTAAAAAAGCCAGCAGGATCCATATCCAGACAGGTGTATCTCTTAAAAAGATTGCAATATTCATAAGTTGTCCCAGTTACGAAAGTTAATCTTTTTCAGTACAGGTGAATCGGCACACCATTACTTTTCAGTGGTATTGTTATTCGATATTTTATTTCCTGACCGAAGAATTTTCTGCAACCTGCGTTGTTGCCATAAGGCGATTTTCCCTCGCATGATAAACACGCGTATTCCCCTGAGTATGACAAGTCCTCCCCATATAACAGCTACCACAACGGACCAGTAACTTTCCGGGGTAAACAGAGAGTTAATTATCATTAATGCTGTGCATACCAGAACAGCAGTAACCAGAATCCGATAAAACCGGGTTTCCTGTGCTACCTGAATTTTGGCTTCGCTGATGCGTTCATCAAGAGCCTGGCTGGCAACGTAAGTCTCTTCCGAGAGATCAGAAACATTTATATCAAAGGCTGAAGCAATCGCACTGAGTGTTTCCAGACTCGGCTTCTGGCCTTTTTCAGTTCGCTGCACAGTCCTTACAGAAAGAGAGGCGACTTCAGCCAGTTGTTCCTGCGACCATGCCTTTCTCAGACGATATGTTTTCACCTTTTCAGCGACAGTCATCATTGTTCCCGTTCTCTGCAATGTCTGTGACAATAATACTTGCACATCAGTCCGGCACCGTATACGACACCACCATGACAGCAAGGCGACACGCCAGTGTCATAAGGTCGGACCCCTGCACATTCAGTTGGGTCTGGGGTTGGGTGACAGCCGCAGCTTCCCGTTCTTTCCGTCGACTTCCAGCATCAGCGGAACGTCTGAATTTATGCTGAATATAGAGAAACTGAAGTAAAAGAGGAGCAGGGTTACCCCTTACTGGTGATGCCGCAGTAATGATGATTATCTCGTCTTATCCGGATTCCGGTCACAAGGTTATGCTCCGTTTTTGTGGATAACCAGCTGTCCGTCAGCATGGATCAACATATCATTCACCCGGCATAGTGGATTACCTACATACGGCTCGCGAGTCCTGCGACCAGTGTCTGTCATGATGGTGGACGCAGGGCTACCTGCGGCAAACTCCGATTCAGCCATGAAGCACACTATACCGGGTGCGCACTTTCACTGGATCCACTACACAGGGTACAGCTTTCACTTCAGTATCATCGCGTTATCAGAGCCGATCATCATTCACGATACACTGTACCAGGTAAAGTTTCCTAACCGTGCCATCACGCTATCAGGTATGGTGGCAATGACGTGATCCACTATATCGGGTACTGATCACATTCTTGGCTAAAATACACACAAAACACACAGAAAAGTCAGAAGAAAATGGACTGCATCGGGGTAATGGGGCTGACGCCACCCGGTGTAGTGGAGATGCACTATACCTGTATGGTCGTTTTTATCCGCGATCGCGGCTATCGCAGTGTTTATCCCGTAAAGCGGATAAAATGCGTTTGCAGATTGACTTTATCCTCACTAAAGGATAAAACTGAAAATATCCCCTAAAGCGGATAAACTTCTTGTGGACGTATGGCATGATAAGCTTTCCGATGATCTATAGCCCAACGCAATTAGCAAATGCAATGAAACTGGTTCGTCAGCAAAATGGCTGGACGCAGAGCGAGCTGGCGAAAAAAATCGGTATAAAACAGGCGACCATTTCCAATTTCGAAAACAACCCTGACAACACCACGCTAACAACATTTTTTAAGATATTACTGTCGCTTAAGCTATCAATGACGCTATGCGACACGAAAAATGCCTCGCCAGAATCAACTGATCAGCAAGATCTGGAGTGGTAATGCCTAAACTTGTCACGTGGATGAACAACCAGCGGGTAGGCGAGTTGACGAAGCTGGCCAACGGTGCCCATACCTTTAAGTATGCGCCGGAGTGGTTAGCCAACCGTTATGCCAGGCCATTGTCGCTTTCGCTGCCATTGCAGAGGGGGAATATCACCTCTGATGCCGTATTTAACTTCTTCGATAACCTGTTACCCGATAGCCCGATTTTACGCGACCGGATCGTTAAACGTTATCATGCTAAATCCAGACAACCGTTTGATTTATTGTCAGAAATAGGGCGAGACAGCGTTGGCGCCGTGACGTTATTACCAGAAGACGAAACCGTAACGCGCCCGATAATGGCATGGGAAAAGCTTACTGAAGCCAGACTTGAAGAAGTATTAACGGCTTATAAAGCAGATATCCCGCTAGACATGATTAGGAGGAAGATGACTTTCGCATCTCGGTTGCTGGCGCGCAGGAGAAGACCGCGCTGCTCAGAATGGGCAATGACTGGTGCATTCCGAAAGGAATAACGCCGACGACGCATATCATTAAATTGCCGATTGGTGAAATCAGGCAGCCCAACGCGACGCTCGATCTCAGTCAGAGTGTTGATAATGAGTATTACTGTCTGCTGCTGGCAAAAGAATTCGGGTTGAATGTTCCCGACGCAGAAATCATTAAAGCGGGAAAGGTGCGCGCGTTAGCGGTCGAACGCTTTGACAGACGCTGGAATACTGAACGAACGGTTTTACTTCGCTTGCCGCAGGAGGATATGTGTCAGACATTCGGTTTACCTTCATCGGTGAAATATGAATCTGACGGAGGCCCAGGCATCGCGCGGATCATGGCGTTTTTAATGGGGTCCAGCGAGGCGCTTCGCGATCGTTATGATTTTATGAAATTCCAGGTATTCCAGTGGTTGATTGGCGCGACGGACGGCCATGCGAAAAATTTCTCTGTGTTTATCTAGGCCGGCGGTAGTTATCGACTCACGCCATTTTACGACATCATTTCAGCATTTCCGGTATTGGGTGGCCCGGGAATACATATCAGCGATCTCAAACTGGCAATGGGGCTTAATGCATCCAAAGGCAGAAAACGGTAATCAATAAAATTTATCCGCGACATTTTTTGGCGACAGCAAAGGCACTGAAATTCCCGGAAGTGCAGATGCATGAAATCCTGAGTGACTTTGCCAGAATGATTCCCGCAGCACTGGATAACGTGAAGACTTCATTATCGGCAGATTTTCCGGAGAACGTGTTGACGGCAATTGAAACCAATGTGTTGAGGTTGCACGGTCGGTTAAGCCGAGAATATGGAAATGAGGGTATGAATTGATTAGATAAATTGATGTTTTTACAGATTTTGCTGCTGTTTCAAGTGTCTGATCATCACCTTTCCCTCTGGCATAAACTCGGTCCCATACCGTACAAGTCCGATACCTCTCAGTTCCGCATCTATGGCGTAACGCAGCTCCCCGGGCACTTGCTGTTCGAATAAAGTTACATTAAGGGACTGCAAACGTGGTTCATACTTGAGTAGAACACCGGCCAGCGTATCGATTAGCTCGTGGGCTGTTCCGGGCATGCCTTGCAGAATTTTGGTCATATCCGGCAAACCATAATCTGGTAGATGAGATATGGTCCCGGCCCGGGCGTTCAAGATACGCTGGATGTTATCCAGCACGGATAAAATGACCTGGTCTTCTTCGTTTACAACTTCAAGGGGAAGATCCCCTGTAAAGTTGCCAGTGAGAATTTCATATAACGATGGGGATTTTCTATTGGACATTTAGACCTCAAGAATCCGCTTCAGAGTCTTTAAAAAGTGGGAGGCCTTGAGATTTTCTCCACACCCTCACAATTTTGATAATATTATTGGGGTTCCGGTCTTCTGGTGATTCAGGATAGGCTATTAGGTCTCCTTGCTTAGGGTGCTCAGTAATAACTATGAAATGGTACATGAGCTTATCTAAGTAAGTATCTAATTCTTTCCCTTTTAGAAACTTATCTTTCCTTGTTGCTTTTCTAAATTCATGTAAGAATTCGAGAAATTCATTTTCAGTGTAATCATTAAACGTACGCATAAATTCAAACATATTTTTCTGTCTGTAATTATGGATTTAATAAAGTGTCATTTACTCTTGGAATTACATAGGGTTATAACGTTCTAGTTTAAATATCTTTGAAAATAGGAAGGCTTTGGGATATTCTCCAGTTTAAAACTGCCTCAATCAATCCTTCCGGAGTACATTTTGAATTATCCTTTGGGTGAAATATTAAATCGCTCTTTTCAGGATGCTCCGTGATTTTGTCAAAGTGATTCGATAATTTTGTCAAATAATCACTAAGAGATTCCCCCTTTGGCTTTGCTTTTCTTGAATTCTTAAAAAATTCATTCAAAAAAGCAAAAATTCTTGTTGTGTATATTCTGAAAATGAGTTTTTAAGTTCCATAAATTACCTTCTATTCATTTTGTGTGGTTTTATTAATCTTTAAAAAGAGCTAATCCATGGTTTTTTCTTGATTTTTTATTTCATTAATTACGGATTCTGGATTGTCTTCTTCTGGGTGTTAGGGTAATATATAAAATCACTCGCAGTAACTGAGCCAACTAAGTAAATGATTTTATCCAAAAGCTTGTCCAAATAATTTTCTAATTCTGTATTGCTTAATGATTTTTTTGATACTTGCTCGGGATAGAATTCACTTACAATTTCGGTGAATTCGTTCTCTGTATAATTGGAAATGTTTTCGCTCATCTCAGTTACATTTATCATTTCGTGTCTCCTATTTACCATAGTGAATAAATTTATGTTGAAATCGTGATGCCGATTTTACCATTCACACTGGTCTGCGCCAGACCGCATGGCATAAACCTCAGAGATCATCTTGGGCGAAAGTCATTTTGCGGGAATGATGTTAGTTATGGAGAAGTAGGAATTCCTTTAGCTCATTAGATAAATTTTTTTGCTCTACGTAATGTTTTTTCTTTTCCAGAGATAGCCTCCCCCAGAAAGGGTGCCAATATATACTCCACCATGCTTCTATATCGCCTTGTAGACTTCCGAATGTTTCTACATCCCGGTTAGGGAATACAGTGCTCGGTAGCGGTGGTTCTAAATATAAAGCGTAAATATTATCAATGAGGTTGTTGTCATTAGTTATTATATCTACTGCTGTTTGACCAAATTCTTTAAATTGATAATAGTGAAGAGTGCTGTTTTTGAGCGAATAAATAGCTTTATTGCTGGTTATCTTTTTGTTGAACCTTTCCTCGATCGTATCAACTAGCTTTGCTAAGTCATCGGATTTAATCATGAACCTGGTTGAGTATGCATATACCCCGCTCCCAACAAAAAAGAATGGTGGGTATCTTCTTTCTGAGTCTGGGATTGTGATAAAGGTATTTTCAGAATAGATATCCTGAAGGTTATTTTTTTTGCTAAATAAACGATCGAAATTAATTTTCATCAATATAATCCGCAACCAAGTCCGCTCCATAATATCCAGCGACTCCGAATATCATTCCCCAACAAGTCCATTTTTGTTACTAAATTAAGACCGTTACGCAGCAGTCATGATGATATTCTATTCATGATTCTTTGACCTAGAAGTCCTTAAATAATGGAAGCTCTTGATATTTTCTCCATTTAATTATTTCATTTAATGCACCTTCAGGCGAATCATTTTCAGGTGTGTCTGGGTAGTATATAAAGTCACTAACTTCTCCGGTCCCAACCAGTACAGTCAACATATCAAGGAGATTATCTAAATAAGTTTCTAGCTCGTTACCCTTAGGTGATGACGATGATCTATGTTCTGAGTAAAATTCATTCAAGATTTTCATGAATTTATTTTTAGTATAATCTTCCAATTTGTTTTTAACACACCTATTGTTAATCATAATCAGCTTTGCATTCCTCATAATGTGCAAGCAGAAATGTTTGGTTAGATTATCTCATCAGATAGCCATATTGAGTTCAGGTATTAATTCTTAACTATCTTTAAAAAGTGGAAGCCCTTGGGATTTTCTCCATCTTATTATTTCCCCGATCACCCCATCAGGGCTATCTTCACGGTCGTCTGGGGGATAGAATAACAATCCATTACCTTCAGGGTGATTTACTATTAGGTCAAAGTGCGCAACTAAATTATCTATATACTGCTGCCGCTCTTTTCCTTTTAATTTTTTTGGGTTCGTGAAAAATTCATTTAAAAAGGTTCTGAACTCATCCTCTGTATAATCCTCAAGCTTTGGCTTAAACTCCATAAATCACCTATTTTTCTTTGAGTGTAAATTAATATGATTTCTAACTGTGTTTACGCGCATGTTTTCAAAGTCATAAACAGCCCCACTATCAATAATACGTTCTATATGGTGTATTTCAAATCTTTTTCTTCCACCAACTTGTTCTGGCACTATGCTGAAAGGAGCATTCCCATCTCTTATTTCCATCTGGTTAACCCTTTTAAACTGACTCATCAATTCAGGACATTCTGCCACAGCAAGCCAAAACTCTTCTCTAAAATGGTCAAAGTTACGGAAGGGTTTTCCTCTAAGTTTATCAGCAACCTGCGCAGGTACAGGTGCCCCCAGACCAGAGCTCGCAGCCTCAAGCCATTTCTCTGAACCTGATAGCGTCTCCCCCTTCCCTGTTGCCACACCTGGCTCATCCCTCGCGGTTTTGAGATAAACATAAATCGGCTTAATCCCTGAATCCGCAGGGAACACCAGAATGTAATCGTTAAGATCGCGTTCTTCCGGCACCGGGAAAGGTGGTGTCGTGTATTCATCTTTACCGTCAGGAATTGGCGTGACGAGTATTGTTGCCTGGTCTATTGGCTTGATGTCGCTGCCGGTATGTGAGGGAAGGTCACTGCCCTCAGGTCTCTCTGGCGTCCAGGTAATCAGCGGACCATCGGCACCGTGAGCTGGAGTGAACTCATATTGATTATGCTCACTATTCCACACCATGTTTGCTGTGCGGACACCTTCATACGGGGTACCTTCACCCGTATGGACGCCATAGACCCGCATGTTGCCCTGTTCATCCTGGCGCCAGAAGAATCTCACCCGGGTTGTCGCTTTTGCCCCGGTGATGGCTTTCTGCCGCAGCTCTTCCTCGTACCAGAATTCATCCCGGCCAGGAACCCTGTCACTCCCCTCGCCCGCAGATGGAACGTAGAGTGCGGACATCATCGCTCCTACATACGGAATTCCCCGGGCCGCGCCCAATACGCCGGTCAGGGACCATTCTCCCCAGACCTGGGTCATCACGCCCGTAGCAGCCCCAAGAGCAAGTGGTGCAGCCGTTGCCTGAGCGCCCCCGGCGTCAGGCTTACGCTTTTTGGCTGACTGGGCATGCTGAACGACTTCATCATCTGCATGCTCATGCTGATGGCCATAACCGCAGCAGTCGTCCTCGACAGGCTGGGCAAAAATTGTCATCTGTCCAAAGTTATCAACGGGCTCTTCGGCAGTACCGGCATCCGTGCAGCCTTTCTCCTTCAGGCAGGATTTTGCATACACCGGCGTCACCCACGGGGTGAGCGTTTCGGGATTGAATTCTCTCATGGTCGCTGGAGGCGGTAAGGATAAGGCCTCCGGAGGTTTAGCACTGGCTGATGCCGCCATCGTCCTTTTCACCTTCCGTACATACGACGCTGTCGTACCATACTCGACCTTCCCGGCCTCAAGCTTCAGATAACTGCCACCACCAATCAGCGTGATACGTTTTTTTCCGGCAAAGGAGATGTCACTCGCTGAGCTCAGCGTCAGCTTCTTCTCAGCGAACAACCGCATACTGGCGTTTTGCGCCTGGACATCTATTGGCCCTTCCCCGGATTTCAGGCTCAGTTGACCGGTGCGGGCAAAGAGCCCCAGCTTCTCCCCGGTCAAAGCGGTCGCATTGCCCATCACTCCAGCACTGAAGTCTTCTCCGGCGTTAAGCGCAAGGTTCCGGCCCGCGGCCAGCTGCATATCTTCTCCACTGGTCAGTGCCATGCCTTCCGGCGCCGAGAAAAGCACCGCTTCATTGAGCGGTTTCAGCCGCTGCTCAAACATCTGTATCTGGCTGTCGACATCCCCCTTCAGCGCCAGGGCCTTTTCTGCGGCCATTTCCAGTTGTTGCAGTTGCTGATTAAGCCTGTCGATTTCCTTCAATGCAGCATCCATGTCCAGAGCATCACCCTGCGCTTTCGCCTGGACATCCGCAGCGACAAAGAGTCCCTTTCCTGCTCTCAGGACTCCCCACTCATCGGTGCGCAGCTCTGTGCCTTTACCGCGAAGTTGTCCTTTGCTGTTCACCAGGTGCCCGTTGTTGAGCTGCGTTTTACCGTATTCCGTGGCGAGTTTGATGTGCTCCTCACCACGCTTGTCTTCCATCCGCAATTTTGAGTTGGCCGGTGTCCGGAGGATGTTCCGGGTATGATTGTCCCGGTTCACAAGATCGGGATGTTCGGAGTCGTGTAGTGCACAGGCGATGTACGGCAGATCAATATCGCCATTGCTGTACGCAATCGCCACTTCGGTGCCATCGATGAGCGGCGTATGCCAGCCCAGCGTTTCACCGGCATAAGGCTTCGCCATCCGCAGCCAAAGGTAGCCGTAACCGGGTTCCGTCCCCTCCAGGTCGAAGTCCTGCTTCACCCGATAGCGCCCCTGCTCATCCAGATGTGCGTAGGTATCATTTTTTTCGCGACTTTCGATCCGTGCCGGAAGCGTACCCGCGATGACCGGACGCGGGATCTCTGCCGGACGGAAGCAGTAACGTTCGGTGTAAGGCTGGCCCCAGACCGACACATGCAGACGGGAATCACGGGCGCCCCGGAAGGTCACCAGCGTAAGGATGACGCCCTCTTGCAGGGCCGTAATGACATCGCCCTGCGGCTCCAGCACCTGCCCGGGTGTGAGGTGTGCAGCATTGCTGAACAGGTGAATACGGGCCGACCTGTTGAGCTCCCGCTCGTGGTGAAGTCGGGCCCAGAACGCGCCAGATTCGGTTTCCGGCTCCGGGCTGGCATCGTCTCCCGCTTCACGATAAGGGGCTGCGTAGCGGTAATGCTCCCCGGTGGTGACCACATCATTACGCACGCTGACCGCCGCATTCATCGGCATGGTGGCTGTCCGGTAGTTGTAATCACGCGTGGTGACAGTGCCGGTGGCAATGTTGTGCCAGGTCCGCACATCCCAGACCGATTCTGCCACACTGTCGAACAACCCCGACGGCTCGCTGTAGGGCAACTGCACATCAAACTGATAGTTAAGCTGGCTGTCGGCCAGTATGTAAGTATCCAGACCGCGCACGTCGTCCATCTCCGTACGCCAGTAAATACCCACCTCAGACAGAATGCGCTGAATGAACTGCAAATCCGTTTCCCGCCACTGAGTGATAATTTCACGTGGTGGGTAGGTGCGCTCCAGTCTGAATTCAAAATCGGGACCTTCCAGACCGTGTTTACGCAGCACCTGCTCAACCACCTCAGGAACAGACTGGTTCTGATAGACCACGCACTGTCGGGTATATCCCAGGAGCGCCAGGCGCGAACTGATCGTAAGCCGGTAGTGAGACTGGTCCTTTGAGGTGGAAAGCCATTCCAGGCGGGTCACCATGCCGTGCACACTTTTACCGCTCCGCATCCGGAAAGAGGCATATTTCATCAGCACCTCTTCCGGGGGGATATTCGCCTGAAGCGTTGTGAACTCGATGTCCCAGCTGAAGGGTTCGCTCAGTGCTTCCCTGCCGTAAAAGCGCAGAACATCCGGCTTCACTGAGCTGTCAAAAATATCCAGAAAATATCGGGTCTGTCCGTCAAAAAGCGCTAACCAGTTATCCATCACGTCACTCCTTCACCGGCACGAGGCTGAGCCAGCCATCACCCAGTTCAATCGTGCGGGGGTTGTCCGGGTCCAGATCGTCACGGGTCAGCACCAGGCGCCAGCGGTTGTCCTTCTGATCCGGGCGGTTAAATAATCCCACCACCGCCACGAACTGAGCGTCTTCATCCATGGGCATATTGAGTGTCATGCTGCCTTCTGGCATCACCAGCAGCTCTTTAGACGCCAGTACGTCGTCTTTAAGTACCGTATCGGCATTGCGCAGCAGTGTCTGGTAATCGGCGGCATCAACCGCTTTACGATCCCTGAGCTGATAAACTCTCACCATCGTTGCCAGCGGTGTCTGTGCGCCATCAGCGTTAATGGCCGTACGCGGGGTAAAATCCAGATGCAGCGTTTTGATTTTCTTGTAGAAGATGGATTTCGTGATGCTGACCGTACCGTCCGTGACAGTCTGAGTCAGACCGCAGCCAGCGAGCAGGCTACAGGCAATAAGCGTCAGCGCCCACCAACGGGTTACTGTTGCCATTCAAAAGTTCCTTTATTGAGAGTGGGAGTACGTGATTATTCGAAGCGGTAGTGCCCGTCTTCAGCGGACGGTAGCGCAGAACATTGCAACCCTTCATAGCAGCCCAGACTGACGGTCAGACTTCCCCGACTATTGCTGAGCTTGCCTGCTTTCAGGCCCAGCAAGCCGGTGCGGCCCAGCTGGATACGTCTGCCTTTGCCAAGGCGTGGCTCAGGCAACAATCGTACGGGTACGGTGAGGCGCAGTCGGGCGTCACTGCGGTAGCCGAGATAAACGCGCAGCAGGACCAGTAAATCGGTATGGAGGAAACCACCTGGTAACCACCCTTCGGCTTCCTCCGGATCTTCTGTCTCCAGCGTCACCAGTACCCGACTGCATGCTTCCTTTGCCGTTTTACCCAGCGTGGCTCGCTGAGAAAGACAGATGCGGTTCCCGGTACCCAACCCGCTACGGTTATCGATATGGACCTTAACCGGATCGGGCTCGGTGATAATTGCCCGGGTATTCGGTGCCAGTAGGCTTACCAGGGCCCGAATGCCTTCTGCATTGCGGGTGGGTAATCGCATGGTACCCAGCAAGGCCAGAAAGCGTGAAACCGGCGTTGCCACCTGTTCAGCGGTGCCCGGTATACCAAGGCCGACCAGCCCCAGCAGACACTGAGATGTGGCATCGCGGCCACCTGCCTCGAAGGTGGCCGGCCAGGCGTATTTCCGCCAGATCCGATAATACTGGGTGGTGATACGGTGGCTGAAAATATCCAGAAACGAGGTAACTGCCTCGTGCCCTTCGCGGCGCTGCGCAATGTCGTCCAGCCAGGACGTCGGCAGAGGGGAGTCCACGCCATATATCCCCAAAAATGTCGTACGGACCGTTGGGGGTAATTCCGGGTGGTCTTCGTCAGTCTCCACCGCTTTGAGGGTACTGACCGGGAAACCCATACCAGGCCAGGGCCTGAAGCGGACCGGATCGTTGGCTGGATGGCTGGAGGCGCCCAGTTTCGGCGCGTCCGGATTTTCCTGCTCCAGCAGCTGGCAGAAACGATAAAAATTGGCCCGCCAGATATCTTTGCTCAGGACTAGTGTTAGCCCGGGACGTACTGGCTGTGATTCTCGCGCCATCTCAGTCGTTTTCCTGTCGGTTGCAGCACCAGCGTAAGCTGGTTGAAGAGGTGAATATCAGCGTAGCGCGCGAAGAACCGGTGCAGCATTTCGCCGAAGAGATTCACATCCCCCTCGCCTGCAAAATTATCCATGTTCAGCGTGACCTCTATGTCTACTCCCCGGAGCATAAAGCCCTTCTCAAAACGGCGGAGCAGGGTGTGCTTCACGGCGACGATAGCTTCAAGCCGACGTCGGTTCATTTCATCATCGGTCCAGTCGTACAGCGCCAGCGTTCCCCGCAGGACTTCCGGATTGTCCATCATGCTGAGGAAGTTTGAGCCGAGGTGGCTCATCACCCGCCAGTGAAAACGGTCGTTTGCAGGGGGATACAGCGGTATCGTCGGTGCGGTGACGTTCAGTACCCTGACGGGCACTTTGCCGGTTTTTGCCACCCTGTCCAGGAGCGTACTTTCCAGCGCTGTGCGCGGAAGCTGCCCGTTGGTACCGGTTATTCGCATCGAAAGGGATTCTGGTTTATCGGACAGCTGCTCCAGCTCGAACGAACGCCCCCCGAGAATCAACCAGGTGTCATACAGGCCAGAGGGGCCGCGTTTCACGCGGGTGTGGTAATAACGTTCAGGGGCATCGTGGCGCATCATACCGCCCCGGTGCCGGAAGCTGGTGAACGGTACATAGGGGTGTTTGCCATTCTTTACCGCGCCATGGATATCATCGACGCTGTAAATCTCGGTGTGACCATCCTGAAGACGCAACGGCCTGAGCAGGTATTCGTTATCCAGCGGGTTAAGCGTCAGCGGATCGGCCTCCAGGGTGAAGAGGTTGATGACCGGTGCACAGTGCAGCCGGAAGGTTTCCGTTTCAAAAGGCAGATCGGATGACCAGGCTTCACTGAGCACGATGTCGATTTCAAACCAGGAGCTGGCTTCAGTTAGCCCGATGGTGTCGAGGCCACGCAGTTCAACAAACATAAATTTCGGTCGGAAGCTGAAATACTCCAGCAGCAGCTGGTAACCACTGAAGGCAGTATCGGCTTTCTTCCACAGGCCGTCATTGTCGTCAAAGCCCATGGGTTTGCACCAGCCATCAAACTGATGACGTTCGGTGTATGTCCCTGAATGGCGGGCGTACATGGCGTGAACGCGACGGGTCAATGCCAGGTGGAGTGCTGAACTGATCGGACTCTCTGCGTTGAGGAATATGGCGACTTTGTCGATCCCGGCTTTGCTCCAGTCCACTTTTTCAGGGCATTCGAAGCGCAAACGGATAGCAGAGCGGCCATCGGTTTCAGTATGAAGGCGGGCATCCGCAAGATGCAGTGGTTGCAGAGGAACATCGCGAGTCGTCCGGTACTGGCAGGCGGTTTTATGCGGCCCGACAGGGCGTGATTGTACGGAGAAACCTTCGGCAAGAAGTTCAGCCTGACGAAGGCCACGCCAGTCAGGAGAGAATTCGACGATAGCCAGCGACGGGATGGTCCGCATATAGTGTGGCCACAGCAGACTCACCAGCCCTTCGGTCAGTTCCGGCAGGTCATCATCCAGCTTCTGACGCAAACGGCCCATCAGGAAGGCAAAACCTTCAAACAGGCGCTCTACATAAGGATCGCGGGCGCCGGGTTTATCCAGATTAAGCATCGCTGCCCGATCCGGATGGGCACGGGCGAACTCTTTGCCCGCCTCACGCAGATAGCGCATCTCTGCTTCGTAATAGCGAAGGGTTAAATCATCCATGCATGGTATTCCTGAAAATTATTAAAGAGAATATTAGCCACAGAGCACCATGGCACTGGCCGGGTCAATGGCGATCAGACCCACCAACGGGCTTTATCAGATTCACTGTGACCGGCTTTCATTCGTAGCAGCTTCAGGCGTTGGGCCAGGACTTCAAACAACAGAGCGGGCTCCGAGTCTTCCAGCGTCAGCACTGGCGAAACGTCATCTACCGGCATGGGGCAAGTGAATCGGTTTCCCGCCACTTATCAACCTGACTGAATACACCTGAAGACCAGCCATCTACCTGTTTAGCAAAGGCCAGCACAGGATGAATGCCTCTGTTCATATTTACTCAACACCTTCAGTGCCAGCAGCAACGTTAAAAATGGACGCGGGCAGCGTAAATCCCTGTAGCTTTAGTAAGGCTAGCGGACCGTCGCCCAGCTCGCTGCGCATGATGAACTTCAGAGGATTGCCATCGGCGGTGATCCACACCAGTTGTGTACGGCTGGCATCGAGTGGAGTGATCAGGGCTTTGTCCAGCAGGCGAATGAAGCCCCAGTTACCCTGGTTACTGGCGAAGAGTTGCATACCGCTGTTTACACTACGCCAGATGAGCGACACACCTGGATAGTAAGTATTCCCCGGCCAGGTGAAGCTCTGCCAGCTTTCCATCTGATTGAAGTAATCCAGGTTCTGCTCATCGAGGGTAAGCTGCACTCTGGCAACATCCCGTGAAGGACGCGCCATCAGTTCGAAGTGAACACTCGCATCGCCCTGAGAGAACATGATATCTGACAGTTCCGCCAGCTGATTAATCGCCCGGAGAAAATCCGGACTCACAACCATCCCCTGACTTGCGGAAGGATCAACGACCCAGCGATTCCCTTCCTGGCGGAGGATCCCGCCGAGATTAGTTTTCAGGAAGGTAGTGATTCGACCCGAGTCGCTACGCAGGAACTGAGCCAGTAGCGGCAGGGAGGCATCGCTGCCGGTGGCTTTAAACGGGTACCGTCCCGCAAAGGCCTTATTCCACTGATCGACAATGGTTGTCTGCCAGCGGACATTGAGGCTACCCGCAGCCGGGGCAATTACCTGCCGCCAGGCCAGATCAAGCGGTTGCACAAATAACGACTGGCCAAATCCATTCCACCCCTGCCCCAGACTCGCCGCAACCAGACTGCCGTAGTCGCGGGTATCGGTCAGATCGATGGCTTTGCCCTGGAATACTGTCTGGGCCAGCATCTGCGACATAGCCTGCGGATCCGGGGCGCTGGTGACTTGCTGAAGCTTCAGCCGCACCTGAGTTACGCGGGCCAGCCAGGACTGGAAACTGAGGTTACCGTTGGCACCGGTACCCTCTTTACCTTCCATAAGCCCCATCAGCGGTCCAAACACGCCATCAAGCGGACCTTTAGGGCCCTGTGCCTGTTCAATAAACTGTCTGGCATTTTTTTTCTGACCGATCAGCTTTTTCGCTGAGTCCACGATTGAATCAGCCAGAGCCTCACCTTTCTGCCCTGTTTTCCCCTGCCAGGCCAGCGTGTTCATCAGTGCCACTAGCGGGGACTGGCGGACATCACCGATCAGACTGAGCTGGGCAATCGCCTCAGACAGTGACGTGGCTTCCTGCCACTGTATGCTGTTGACCATGTTGAGCCAGGCGTTACCAAAATCGGTGAAATAGCGTTCAGTCAGGCGGGCCTTCAGCGCCTCCGGGGAGATATCGCTCCCTGTCTGATGGGTCTTGTCCGACAGTACCCAGTCAATTTCATCGCGGCGGGTTTTCACGACCTCATCAATCGCATCCTGTACCTGCTCTTCCCAGGCCTGACGCGTAAACATTCCAGGAACGACTTCATCAGTGCTGAATACCGTTGAGGCATCGGTGTCGCCAGTCATATCAGCAAGCGTTAAATCAGGCCAGTTGCTGGCCACGCGCTTAAGCATCTCCTGATATAACCCGGACTCAGCGTTCCGCTGGCCAATTTGCTTAAGCAGAATTTGACGGACTGTGCTGATTAATTGGGCATCAGGCTTAATTTTCCATTCCGGATGAGCCGGGAGGTTTTGCGCATAAAAACCCAGCAGTTTCGGTGCGATGTTCTGCCATATGCCATCCGGCACATTCTGGCGTTTCGGTAAGGCTTTCAGCGCGTTTTTTGCCAGCCAGCCGGCGTCCGCTTTGTCCGGACGCGCCAGCATCAGATAACTTTTGAGTATGTCATATGTATGCTGTGTGCCCTGCGTACGGGCATCACTGGCAGGAGGTAGTTGCACAAAGGCATTCAGCTGCTGCCTGAGACTGTCTGCTGTAGCATCCCTCATTAGCTGTGCGTTATTTTTCGCATACAGCGGCCAGAGTGCGGCCAGCGTGTCGCTGTCCTGATTAAGACCAAATCGTGTGTACCATGGCGCGCCGGTCGTCTCACGATGTTGCAGACGGGCAATGGCCTGCTGGAGTACGAGCTGATTGTGCAGACGTTCAGCCAGTGATTTTGCAGTATCCGCTGCCTGTCTTGCCGTTTCCTGCGCCTGATAAATCTGAGTACGGTTAACGATCAGAGACAGCAGTGTAGCGGCCCCCCACAGGACAATCAGGGAAAGCAGAATTAACCGCAGCATCTTCAGCCAGTCGAAGCCCAGCTTCCTGCCGCTGACGGCATCACAGTCATCAATGACGGCTTTCCAGGTCAGTGTGTCGGGGCGTGTGTTTGGGACCGAACCGACAACGGCCACTTCAGGACTGAACATGACACCGCGTAAACGCCAGACCGCAGATCCCTGCATCAGCCCGCCGAGCAAAACATCCAGACTGGCTTTCAGCTCCTGCCGCAGTTGGAGGGATAACTGAAGCAGACCGAAATCAGCCGGATTATTCAGTATCTGTGCCATACCTGCTTTTTGCAGATGCAGTGCCAATGTAGAAAACCCTTCACCCGCGTCTTTCACGGTGCCATCAGGCCCGAATATGACCCCTGTCGCAGCAGTTTCCGCGCCCTGCTGAGCATCGGTGGCGTTGTCAGTCAGCCACAGCCAGACAGGCACCTGCCAGCCCAACTGATGGTCGGCTTTCTGACGGTAACGCAGGAGGGCATCCCGTTCGCCATCCGTTGGAAGGGCTGAAATACTCATCACCTGAATGATGCCATCAACCGGTTGCCCGGATCGCAGGCGCTTCAGTTTTGAAAGGAAGATCTCGTCCGGAAGTGACTGCGCGTCACCGCCATAAATCAGCACATTGCCGTCGCCTTCCTGCCAGAGGTCATTACACAGGCCCGGGGCAGCTTTGTGAACGTCGTCCTGGTTGCCCATCACCAGAAGGAGTCGCACTCTACGCTTCCAGCGACGTCCATAGCGAAAGCGCAGGTGTTCGGATACGGCATCTTCGCTGAAGACCGGTTCATCGTCGTCTTCTTCACCGGGAATGGTGCTCATTACCGGAGTGACGCTCTCAGCCTTTTTCCGTCCCCACTGGAAATACAACCCAGATTTACCGGCGAGGTCGAAAGCCTTCTCCGTCAGCCAGCCGAGTAAAAACAACGTGGCAACCAGTATGGCGCAGAATGTGAGTATCCGTTGGCCGTCATACGGACCGAAGCCGGTGGCCGAAGCTACGTTTTCCGGAAAGGCATAAAACAGAAATGCCACGATGGCTGTCAGGAAAAAGGCGACAGTTACAACGGAGCCGATGAGAGTTTTTACTTTTACCTTAGACATTCTTGGGCGATTCCTTGCGAACTTCTTCTTTGGTGATGACAGCGATCCAGACGTCGTCTTTGTCAGCGGTGGGTTGGGCGGCGATAACCTGCGGGCCATTATCTCTGCATGCCACTGAGGCAAGAATAACAGCGAGCCAGGGGGCGGCGCGGCTGGCATATCCCAGAACGGAATCAATTCCATGATTGTCTTTTGACAAGCTGAATGTTACCCCGTTATCTTCACAAGCCATATTCCATCCACTTCCGCCTGAAAGGACTGGACCTGTATACCAGGCCGTTTTTAGTGCCTCAGGGGCTGTTGCGGCCCATAACAGCGCCCTGTCCAGCGTTTTTACAAGCTGGACTTCCTTACCCTTTTCTGGGCGATGAAGGCATACTGCATCTGGATAGCCAGCAGCCTTACGGTTGCTGAACACCACAAGAGTAATGGCATCGGCGTCACCTTCATCAGGTTGCGCGGGCAATGAAAACGTCACCTCTGCAAGAATGCCTGGAGTGTTCCAGCGCTGATCAAGCCAGGCATCAAATCCCGCCAGACCTTTGCCTGCGAGGACTCTGAAAACTCTCCCGGTTCTGGCCGTGAGTTCATTTCTGAAGTGCTCCTCCAGTCCGGGACGGATATCATCGTCACAGTCCAGCATCAGGCAGCAAGGAATATCCTGCGAAAGGATGTCGGTAATTTTTTGTACATGGGCGACGAGTGTTGACGTTACAGAGATGAGTTCTGTATCCAGAGCTGTCTGAAAACTGGGTAAGGCTGCATACCTGACAGCAGATTTGGAACCACGTGGCGTGGAGGTCTCTGAAGCTGGAACAGTATGATTAACAGCTTTAACCAGTGCAGCGGGAGTATTTCCTGAAAAGTGTTGAACATAGGTATCGAGTATCCAGCCACAGCGCTGACCACGACAAGTTTCGCTATCAATAAGCGCTTCGCGTTCCGCATTCCTGGACTCAGCCCCTACCTGCTCTACTTTATATGCAAACCTGCGCAGGGAGAAAAGAAGCCCCCAGAGACAGAAAGGCAATCCCAGCGCAGTAAACCAGAAAATAAAGCCAGTGCGTTCTGCCGTCCAGTTCCAGAGCGTTAACGCAATTCCTCCTGACATGACAAATGCCAGGAACAGCAGCCATCGGCGGGTATCAGGTCGTGGAACCTTCGACGCCTTTTCAGGGATAGCATCCAGCAGGACTGGCATACTCAGGCAACCTTTGCAGAAGCAAAAGAGCTGATCAATGTACAGCCACAACCACATTTATGGCCGTGAAAGGCGACCGGGATCCCGTTATCAAGATAATCAGGATTACCTTCGATGATGGTTGTCGGACCATGTAGAGGTATCGGGCAGAAAACCATATCACCTTTACGCGCCACGCCAATCCCACCAAATATCATGGTGTCAGAACAGGTCATGACTGAACCGCCGTGAGTGGTTTTGTCGCCTTTTCGAATAATTTGCAACATTTGTATCTCCATTAATTTATTGTTTACAGGGCGGAATAAATTAATATTTATTATTCAAGTGTTTCAGCGTTGATCCAGAATATAAGAGGTAAACCTTTGGTATTGATATAACCAATATTTACCCATTTATTATCTTGTGAAATCCGTATAACCCTTACCTTATCTCCGGAAACAAGCTAAGCACTGGTCTTATTATTACGCGAAAAATAAAATAAACTTTATTTATTTTTTGCTTTGACTTTCATGAAAATTCCGCTCGGATATTCAGAAATGGTTTTTAATGCAATTTCTTTCGCCTTTTTGTTTTTCTTTGATATATATCCTATTTTCCTTAGATGGTAAGACGCACTGAAGCATGTAAGCCATTCCAGAACTGACTAATATTTCTTTTCCTCCGTCCTGGTATATCCATATACCTCTCCATCCCAGTCGCTAACCTGACACCTGGCTATCTTATTCACCAATTTAACAATCAATGCATTAACATTAAATTTAAAACTCTTCGATGAGTTAAAATGAAATTTATTTTTGTTGGGGGGCTTATGGAAAATTAAATCTTTCCTCATTCACGTAAGGAATATCAAGTATATATTACTTATAATACTATCGTGTCTAAATGAACTCGGTAAGCAATCACTGGATTGAATAATCCTTCCATTTTTCTTGATATCAAACGATATTGTATATTTATTTTTTTCAGAACCTTCGATTACATTAATGACATAATTGTATTTGCCGCGCTTGAAGCCATAATAAGTAATTCTCATTTTGCTATCTTTGGTGTGCCTCAGGTTATTCCTTTCATTAAAAACCACTTTTAACTCTGTTTTACCATTCTTTTCAAAACTATAATTAATTTCTTTTGTAATATTATCAATGAAGAATGAAGCTTCTTTACCTCCCTCTCCAGGTAATGAGCAAGTAATGATTTTAGTGGATTCTTTGTAAATAGACCCGTTTTAGTTCCATGCATTTTTTGAGAACCCGGCCAAATGACCCTGGCCCAAAATCAGTGCAGTGCTAAATCAGAGATCTTCGTCTTTCTGACCCTGGCCCAAAATCAG
>NZ_RHJM01000058.1:0-1917 GCF_004212315.1 Escherichia sp. E10V5 | reverse complement strand
CAAGTAATTTTTACTCCTGATTTAAAACAAAAAATAGATTAAATACATATAGTTAAGTTATGTTTACATGATGCCCGGCAGGGCATAGAAGGGGCGAAAGAAAATACCAGGGAGCAGCAGAGCCACATCGCCCCGAAGCGCGGCGCAGCCGCTGCCGAACGTACCAGGGCGCACAGGCCATCCCTTCGCCCTGCAAAGCCCAACAGACCAGCAGGCCATGATTATGCTGATTTGCGCCGCAGAATGCCGCAGTTAGCGCGAGCGTAAGCGAGTTTACGCCGTCCTGGTGCGTCGCAGCAGGGCGGGGCGCTGTACTGCGCGTGCGAGCATCGCGAGCTACGGGCGCAACAACTCATTCACTACATTTAGGCTTGTCCCTTTTGCACAGGACGTATTCTGGATGTTCCCCAGCTAAAAGCTGAAGATATTTAAACTCCACAGGTGTAAGTGCTGTACCACTTACAGTTCCGACAGGTTCTTCCTTGCGACGCCAGGTTCGCGGAGTCATGCTGAATATTTCGGCACATTCTTTCTGCGTCAGACCAATTTTTTGCCGCAGACGTTTGATGTTTTCTGATGTGTTTTCAGTTAACATTTTTTCCTCATTCATTGTTCATTTCCTGAATCATCATAGAAACAATTTCTTTATCATTCTCTCTTAATCCATCTCTGGAAAAGTCTATTGTGTCGAATGCCTTCTCATTAAAAACAAGATCAGCAACAGTTTTCACCGTTGCTTTCGTTTTTCCTAAAGTCGCAGATTTAGAAAAGGTCTTCACCCGTTTCACAAGATGAAACATATTACCTTCTTTATTCAAATAATATTGCCTGTCACCTTTTCGTACCTTCATATTAATATGGTTCCTATTTTAACAGTAAAGGGGCTTATAGCCCCTTTACTTTAACTTTTTCCAACAATCAAATCGACATCTTCCTGGTAAAGCTCTCCAAAACACGGGACTACTCCCGTTTTATAATCGCGGATATTATTGCTATCCGTGAAAATAACAACATAATCCTTGCCTGTTTTTTCATGTTTCAGGCAGATAGTGCAAAGCGTCACACGCGCAACAGAAAACGCATGACCAGTCGTAGAAACGATAACAGGGAAAGTTGATTTTTTCATATTTAACTCCTGCCGCTGGGCGGCTTTGGTGATCGGAGACTACCTCCTTTCGATATGCTGATAATAGGTCATTTCTGACCTATTATCAAGTGTTTTTAAACGAGTTTTATTGAAAATTTATTTTCAACAAATGCCTCTAACATCTTTAATATTTCACTATCGCTTATACCAACTTTACTTCTAAAAGAATCATCCATAAGGTCAATACTTGCGGATATTTCACTTGTATATTCAACGCTCCCGGCAAATCCTGCAATTCCAGCTAATTCAAGAAGCATATGATGATTACGAATATTGATATTACCAATCAGAACTTTCATTTATCCTCCTGATATGGGGGGAATCCCCCCATATTAAAAATTACAATCTGGTTGCAAGTCCGGTTTGTTCGTTAAACAAACATTCCAACTGATCACAATAAACATTATCAAATGTCGATACTTCTTTAACCATTGCTCCTCGAACACGAGAAAAGGTCACCTGGTATGTATCGGAAAAGGTTAATTTAATTTTTACTAAATTAATTCCATTCATTGCAAATTTTGAAGGAAGACGAAAACTAAGACCACATTCACCATCTTCATCAAAATAGGCAAAGTTCTTTGCGCCAGTCATAGCAATGAAGCGATTTCCGCCAAGCTGATTAAGAATTTCAGTAGCAACAAATTTAGCGTAGTTTTCCATTTTTAAACTCCTGCCGCTGAGCGGCTTTGGTGATCAGGGACTATCCCCTCTCGATATGTTTATAATAGGTCAGTTCTGACCTATTTGCAAGTAATTTTTACTCCTGA
>NZ_RHJM01000057.1:0-1956 GCF_004212315.1 Escherichia sp. E10V5 | reverse complement strand
ATCGCGAGCTACGGGCGCAATGCTACTCCGCTAAAACGTTCTGAATCGCGTTCTGAGCAATTTTTAATGCTTCCCTGTGGGTTTGGATTACCAGGGCTTAAATAAAGCGACAGGACGTGTTTTATGGCTTTTCTGGGGTGGTTAGGGGAAGGATCGTTACTGGATCTGTTAATTTTGTAGTTTATGCTCCGTCATGATGAATGATCATATCTGGTAACTCTTTGGTTGGCGTATCCTATTGATATAGAAGTATATTTCATTGAAACATGAGAAGATCCTCGGTTAGTGAAATGAGGGGCTTAATTAAAAGTCCAACCAATATGATAATCAACTAAATCAATAAATTAGCTCATTTTATCAACCACAGAACAAGACTAAACATGAGAGCTTTCTTGGTCTTCACCAGAGCTGATTTTGATGAATAGAAACTCATTGTAAGCGTTCCCCTGCACTGAAAAGCATTTACTTCTGTTTCCGAAATAACAATACCAAAATTACCGACAGAGAGAGATAGTACCGCTCGCCGCAGCCCTAGCGACCGAACGTTAGTGAGCGAGTGGGCGAGGAAGCGGAATTTCTGCGATGTATCATTGGAGCAAGTACGCTTCGTGTTTTGACCGTACCTGATGGTTTTAAGGTGTCGAGCAAAATTATTCACAGTTCGCTCTATTATTTTTTCTTTATTTCTTTTTTCTAAAAGATAGATCACTCCTATGTTACATATAATATTTCCTTTTCTAAGGGTATTTTTCTATTGTTTTTCAATTGATTGCAATTCCAACTAGGGACAGATTTATGGTTAAAAGGGGACAGATTTATGGTTATTTGTGTTTTTATCAGGGGACAGATTTATGGTCAAAAGGGGACAAATTTATGGTTAACGGGGGACAGATTTAGTGTGGATAACTTTTTTATACACAGGTTGTGGGTAACTTTTAGGAGTTATGTAAGCCCGAAAGAAAATACTAGGGAGCAGCAGAACCACATCGCTGCAAAGCCGCTGGTCAACATACTAGGACTTTGCAGGTCATATTATGCTGATTTGCGCAGTAGGAGGGAGGGCGCTGTACTGCATGCACGAGCATTGCGAGCTACGGCGCAACGCTAACCCGCTAAAACGCCCTGAATCGCGCTCTGAACGATTTTTAATGCTTCCCTATGGATTGGGATTACTAGGACTAAAATAAAGCGATAGGATGCATTTTATGGCTTTTCTTGGTCGGTCATGGGAAGGATCGTTATTGGATCTATTAATTTTGTAGATTTATATCCCGTTATCATGAATGGCCATATCAAGCAATTCGTTGCTGCGTATATCCCATTGATATAAAAGTGTTTTTCTTAAAACACAAGAAGATCCTCGGTTAGTGAAATGAGGATCTTAATTAAAACTCCCGCCAATATAAAATTAATTAAATCAATAAATTAGCTCATTACATCAATCACATTAAACATTCAGAATGTGACTAAACATGAGAGCTTTCTCAGTCTTCGCCGGAGCTGATTTTGATGGACAGAAGCTGCTGAAAGTCTTCCGCACCTTCCATTCTCTGAAAGAATTCTGTTTTATTTGTCTAAGTGCTTCTGAGTGTGTTTTAGCGGTTATCACGACCTCGTTTCCGAAAGAACAATAGCGAAATTACCGACAATATGCGAGAGATAGCACCGCTCGCCGCAGCCCTAGCGACCGAACGCTAGTGAGCGAGTGGGCGAGGAAGCGGAATTTCTGCAATGTACGATTGGAGCAAGTACGCTTGTTTCCTTGTCGGAGCTTGGTAACGATGCTTATCCACAAAAAACGCGAAAATCGCTACATGTTTTTACTTCCTATATTTCTTACTTCTAAATACTTCTATATTTAGAGGCTGTTTTTTGTTTTGTTTTTCAGTGAGTTGAGAGTTGAAAGGTATACAAATTTCAGGAGTTAGGTATACAAATTTCAGGAGTTAGGTATAC
>NZ_RHJM01000056.1:0-12490 GCF_004212315.1 Escherichia sp. E10V5 | reverse complement strand
TGTTTTCAGGGAGGAGATCATCTTTGCCTGAGACTTGCACTATTTTTTTTTAAAATATCACATTGGGCACAGACATATTAGCATTCACAAATGGAGTAGGATTAGTGATGGTATATTTAAGGACATTCTTTTTAATTGATATAGTTGCCTGACCAATACCCCCAAATGTACTTTCAAAGTCCACAATTCCAACATTATCTTTGATTATACCGTTAATGTTTCTATCATTGCCTTCAGAACAGTCAATTCTATTTCCGTCATTAGTTATAAAGCAATATTTACCAACAAGATGAGCACCATCTTCGTCTAAATCCAATGTTAGCGATTGTGAGTCATTCTCCTTTACCCAATGACCAGAAAAATTAGCTATTGAGTGAAATGAAATAAAAATTAAAAGCAATAATATTCTTTTCATATATCAACCCTCAAACAATCATTAACTCTATTTATCCAGCCATTGAGGAATTTAATCTGTGCATTAGGTTCACCGTTGGTTATAGTTAAAGAACGGTAATAATCCTTTCTGATTTCTGCAATACGTGATAACAACTGCTCTTGATCTTCAACTGCATTTATACAATGAGTCATGTCATCATCCATTATGTAATTTACTATCAGGCGATTATTGTATTCATCATGAAGCATTTTTCGTATTCATTTGGTGTAATTATCACGACCAGTAATCTGTAACACACCTCTGCATTTAAACAGCAGGATATCCTTGATATAGTACCATTTACTGGTGTGATTACCAGATCACAACCATATTCAACTGTAACACTATTTGCATTACTGACTTTAGATACATAAGAATTCTTCTGATATCCTTTAGCTTTTAAAATCAGTTCTGCTGATTTTTTAGATATCCTCTAAACGCCTAAGTCAGTATAAAAGTCCAAAATAATATTGCTTTACTCTGTAATCATGTCATATTTCTGTGTTTGCTTATTAAATATGTAATTAACACTAATATCCGGCCCAATACTGTAACAATTCAGGTGAATCTGAGCTCCATCGTTTTCTAAGTTTTGAAAAATAGACGTCATATATGAACCAAATTCACAGCCATTCAATTGTGGGTTAATGACTTGTATTAATTTACCACTTACTTTATCAATTACATTTACTTTATTGATAACAATACCTTCCTCCCCCTCTATATATATCCCAATGAAAGCATGCTGTTTAGTTTGCCCCCAAAATGGAATATCCAGTTCTTTAGCCTCCCCTTTCAAAACACCATCACTAAGTCTGGATGTCTCCCTTAAGTCCACTTTTAAAGTGGAGCGAGCATTGCTCCATTCACCTGAAAAACCAACAGAGTTTCGTGTTAACTTGAAAGGACATTTTGCAATTTCAAACTTCTCACCTTGAATAATATATTTATCGAAACTCTCATTACTAACGGCCTCACATAACACAATCAAATTTGATTCATTCACACCATATAGTGGAATGGAGGTTCTATGATTATCGTAATAATAATTTCCCTCTACGTTCACATTTTTCCCAAAGTCATAATACTGGAGGGATAAATGCACAGGATATTTCCCTATATAACCTTCATAATTATTTACTACGTATGGAACGTATGCTGCCTGAATTGAAGCACTTAGCGACAGCACGAAACAGCCTAAAAAAGCTTTAATTTTAACCATCGTCTAACCTTGATTTTCAGTTAATTAAAATGCATCAGTAAAGACTTTAGTTGATTTGATTCTTTCAAAATGTTCCCGACGTTTTGCATAGCTAGTTGTATTTAAATTCACTTTTGCTGTTATTTTATCCACTATTGAACCTGTATCCCCTTGATCAGCAATGTCATAAAGTTTTTCGCGAAGCCAAAAATAAATAGCTGATCGCATACAGTAAATTCCTTCCTCAAGCAATGATGGATTCTTTATAAAATCAATATCATCCACCCAATTCTTTTTATAGTAATCAGAAAATCCTTGGTAATTTATTTTTCCTGTAAGATGAATACCTCCTCTACCTCTATATGCACTACCATCACCTGACGAAATATTTCCATTTCCTAATCTATTAGCATAAACTCTATCAGCAATAGCAATCTCATTTGCATGCTTCGTAATTCTTCCATTAAGTTTCGTATATGAATATTCATTTGCTTCTACAGGGTGTCTTCTAAAATAACTAAAGTTTGCCTTCAAACCCTCTTCGCTATAATTAAGGGCTTCAACAGGGCTAGCCATCCCTCCCATCTCTTCTCTTATTTGAGCAAAAAAATGATTGACTCTCAATACATTGTCTAGTTTGTATTCAATCGCATGATTATTAATTTCATCGGCAATATCCTGAAGAAATGAAAATTTCGCTGGTGATCTTAATCCATTGAATACTTTATAAAGCATATCCACTGTTATATGAACAATACGTTTATCTCCTATAGCCTCCAAAAACACCACCGGATGCATATGCCACGGCTCCGGTCCCAGCGCCACGCCCTTCTCAGACACTGCCTTCATCCACGTCATCTTATCCAGAAATGCTTCCAAATACGTTTTCCATAACGGTGCATCTCCGGTTAATGTATCCAGATAGTTTTTCCACAACGGGTCATCTTTACCGTAGTACCATTCACTGGCGTGTTTCGCAATTACACGGTATAAGCGATCGCGGTAAGAGATATTATGGATCGCCTGAAGATACTCCTGCTCCGAGTAATACCCGTCCTGGTTATTGTCTATCATCTCCAGCAGTTGCTGGTAGTTATATTTGTTCAGGGCATGAGTGGTACGCGTTTCATCCTGTGCTGCTTTATACAACTGCTCCAGAATACCCTTAACCACGTTATACGGTTGTTTTATCCCATCAATCAGGTCAAAGCTCGTTGGTGCTTTATTCAGCGTCACAAACCCCAGCTCGCCTAACGCGTACTGCGATACCTTTTTTACACTGGCAGCAGGTAACCAGCCACCTTCCGGGCGTATCTGATAATACGCAGCATCCTGGTTACTGGTCAGTGTATTCCCCCCGGCATCAACGCCAGGGACTTTGGCCAGCGTCAGAATTCCTGAGGCTTTTGTTTTTCGACTGCCCGCAACCATTCCCCGCTCACCCTTTTCAAATAATGGAGCGTTGGTTTGCCAGGTCAGATACACTGGCGCATCCTCTCCTGCTCTTCCGGGGTTGGTGATGAACTTTTCTATATCATCCATGCTCAGGCACTCTATATGTACCTGGTAGCGCGAGCGTTTACCGTTTTCCTCAGGTAGCTGATAAAAACCCATATGGCCGAGATTAGCCCCTGCACTGACAGTCACAGGGACTGGCGGGACATACACATCATTAAAAACGGATCCACTACCGGATGCTGCTGGTGCAACCGGCGTCAGACTGTCGCCGTCTGATACTACCCATACCCGGTCGCCCTTTTTCAACTTATCCTTATCCCGGCCCAGAGTGACCAGACTGAATGTTCTTGCTGCATCGCCTGGATTCTTACCTGGACGGATGATCTGCTGTGCGGTATTACCGGGCTCGTATGAAAGCGGGAAATCGGCTGTCAGTCTGCCTGCATTTTTATCTTGCAGCACATCGTCACTGCTCAGATAGTACGCCCAGTCTGTACGCGAAGTGCAGTTCACCACGCCTTCTGACTCATTAGTGTAAGCCGGAGTACATTTTGCCCACCAGGACGGAACGAGTGCTGATTTAACAGCCTTCAGAGCCCCCCTGTCTGATACCGTCCAGACTTTTGTTCTCGCTGCAAGCGTGTCTCCCGCTGCATTTTTCGTCTCTCTGATAATGGTCACTTCGGTAAACTGACGCAGGTCGCTGGTGCGGGTCACAATAGCGTCACTCAACGTGACTACCGTGTCTTTATTCAGTTTTCCGGCTGCGCGGCATGTCTGCACATCTTCCGCACTGGTGTAATAGCGCTGGACGCCTGCCACTTTTCTGTCCGCCTGGCTACCCTGTTGTTCATAAGCAGCATAGGGCGCCAGATTCATGTACAGCGTAAAAAACGTCAGTCCACTTTCTGCGTTATCAGCCGGCTGGATATAATGTTTCACCAGCACAAAAGAGGTCGAAATGAACAACTTTTCACCTCGCCATTCAATCGCGGCACTCTCGTAATCCTTGCATACCCGCCAGGCAACTATTTCACCATCGGCCATACAACGAATAAATTGCTCCCCTTTATAAAGCTCACGACAATATTCATTCTCAGCTTCACTGTCAGTACTCAGGGCGCACCAGGGAATGGTGGCATCAGTAATATGAATACCGCCATGCCACATTCCCTGACTTCCCACCAGATACAGTCCTGAGCTTTCCCCTCCGATCATCGATAACAACGCTTCCACAGAGGAAAAGGCATGGCCATTTTTGTTTGACGGTACGGGGTAACTGATTTTGGGTAACTTTGCTGTCATAAATCCCCTTCCATGCTATTCACTGCTCCATTTGGAGGAATTTTTAGCCGTGACCGTAACGTCTGTCATTTTAAAGTCCGGTGTTTCCAGTGGCAGGCTGCTGCCATTTCCGGGCACCAGATAGCTCGCTACCTTCATCACCATATTCCCTTTGGAGCCATGCTCAATCCCGTTCTTACTCAGTCTCAGGTAAGAGCCGCCACCGTTCAGCGTCAGCGTTTCCGGGGTGCTGATAATAATTTCGTCTTTACTACAGGTCACCGTCAGCTGTTTTTCAGAAAACAGGGCCATCGTGTTGTGCTGAGCCTGAATCTCGATGTCTCCCTGGTTGGCAACCAGCTTCGCCCCGTCTTTATGGACAAACAGACCAAGGGCTTTTTCCACCGTTACCGACAGATTTTTCATCGCACCGATATCAAGATGTTGACCGGCATTGATCATGGTATTGCGGGTACTGCTGAGCTGAAGATGTTCACCTGAGGTAAACGCCACCCCCTGCGGAGCGCTACCCAGTAGGACCGCAGACTGGAGGTCCCTGATTTTGTCAGTCACAAGACTAATCTGAGTATTGATATCAGAGATCAGGGCTCCGGCGGCTTCAGCGGCGCTGTTCAGCGCCTGCATCTGGCTGTTGGCCTGATTAATCTGACTTATCGCAGGGGCCATTTCCAGTACCGGTCCCTGGGCTTTGGCCTGGGCATCAGCCGTCAGGAACAGCCCTTTTGCCGCACGTACAGCACCATGTTCATCCGTTCGCAGTTCGAAACCGGCTCCGCGCTTTTCACGCTGGCCATTGACCAGGTGTCCCATGTTCAGTTGCGTTTTGCCATATTCCGTCGCGAGCTTGATATGCTCTTCCTGGCGCTTATCCTCCATCCGCAACTTATTGTTCGCAGGAGTGCGCCACACGTTTCGCGTATGGTTGTCACTGGTGACAGGGTCCGGATGTTCTGAGTCGTGCAGGGCATAGGCGATGTAGGGACGATCCGGGTCTCCGCTGTCAAATACGACGGCCACTTCCGTTCCGTCGATAAGCGGTGAGTGGAAGCCGTACGTATCACCGGCATAGGGCCTGGCCAGCCGCAGCCACAAACAGGCATAACCCTGTTCAGTACTGTTGCGGTCAAAGTCCAGTTTTACCCGGTAGCGCCCGTCCGGATCGAGCCAGGAACAGGTGTCACCTTTCTGTGTGCTTTCCACCCGGGCCGGAAGCGAGCCGGATATCACCGGGCGACTGAGCAGCGCCGGACGATAACAGACGGTTTCGCTATACGGGATGCCTTCAAAGGTCAGGGTAAAGCTACTTTTTCGTGAGCCACTGGTGCGCACCGTGGTGATGACAATGCCTTCTTTCACGGTATCGGGAAGCGTTCCGTCAGTTTCCAGTACCTGACCCGGAGCCAGATGAGGGCTGGAGGAATGCCCGCTGACGTGATATTGCGCATTCAGAATACGTTCGTGACGCAGACGGGCAAAGTATGCCCCGGTCTCCGGGCTTTCAGCGTCACCTGCTGTCAGGAAAGGTTCAGCATAATGGTATGTTTCTCCGGTGGTGATCCCTTCTTTGCTGAAAATGCTCTCGATACTGTCCTGAGGTTGTAGCGCTTCACGGTAGTTGTAGTCCCGGGTGGCCACACCTCCGCTCACCACGTTATATGCGGTCTGAATATCCCAGATGCTCTCCTGCCCGTTGTCACTCATCCCGGCCTGGTTGCGTAACGGTAGCGTGACACCAAATTCATACTGCTGCTGGCTGTCCTGGAAAATCACCACGTCCTGTTCAAGACGGCTGTCCATTTCATAGCGCCAGTAAATGCCCACTTCTGCCAGCAGACGCTGGATAAATTCAAGGTCGGTTTCCCGCCACTGGGTGATGAGCTCCCGGGAGGGGTATTCGCGGGAGAGGCGGAACTCGAAATCAGGCCCTTCCAGACAGTGTTTACGCAGTACCTGTTCAACCACTTCAGTGACTGACTGATTGAGGTAGATCTCGCTCCCTTTCGTATAGCCCAGAAGGGCAATACGGGGAACGATCGTCAGCGCGTAATAGGTTTCATCGTTCGAGGTAGACACGCGGCGAAACGACTCAACCACGCCAAATACCGTCCTGACCGGCTGGGCCGGAGTTCCGTCAAACACGGGTGTCTGGAAAGTGAATGAAGCGGGCTTCAGCAGTAACGAGTCACAAGCAATATCCGCAGAAGAGCTGGTGACCGCCACGTTATAGCGCCAGGGCTGGCTGAGTGATTCAACGGCGTTGTAACGTAACACATCCAGGAAATGGTCGCATTCATGCACTTCAACCCGGTACCGTGATTGCCCTAAAAGCTGATGTACCAGGCTGGTAGCCTTGTTGGAGAGGGAACTGCTCATGACGGCTCTCCTTCTGCCTGCTCCAGCAGTTTCAACAGCCAGTGCTCAGGCGTGATTTCCGCATGCGCACGGGTCTGACATAAAAAAGCCGCCCCCTCCAGTGCTCTGGCGCAATAAGGGGTAAGTCGTCGTAGCAGGACTGCTGAATGATGTTCCATTTCGTTCCCTCTTGTTCAGGCACGCTACCGCCCCTGGCCGTCAACCGATGCCCATAAGGTTCATGCCGATAAATTGTGAGACTGCTCTGCAAAGCGTCCGTCTGACAGGCGCTGTGCGGAGTAAAAAAAAGGCGGGCAGAAAGGATCTGCCCGCCAGAGTCTTATGCTGTGGTGCGTTCGTTCCAGGAATTGGAATGAATGATGTTGCCGTCTTTGTAGGTCCAGGTGATTTTTTCGTAGTGCAGCTCGATCTGCTCAAGGTGGTTATGCTTCTCGAAGGAGGCATCCTTGATGTCAGCGCCGCCATCGTCTTTCAGCCACAGATAAACTGGGATTGCCATGTTTACTTCTCCATTTCTTTAGTTGAAACGTCACGTACATCCTGTGACGTGTGTTACGCGCCTGGCAGACGACAGGCGTCAGCCTGGGGTACCAGACTGATCTCGACACGGCGGTTATGCGCACGGCCATCAGGCGTGTCGTTTGATGCAACCGGTCGGCTGTCACCGTAACCCTGCACGTCAATGCAACTTTCCGGGACGTCCCAGGTATCACGCATCCAGTTACGAACGGCCTCCGCTCGTTGTAAAGACAGGGTCTGGTTAAGCTGAACGCTGCCGGTATTGTCTGTGTGGCCACTGACCACGATGAGCCAGCCTGGTCTGGCTTTGACCCCTGCCAGTGCATTGACGAGTATTTTGGCAGAGCCGTCTTTGAGTGCCGATTTGCCGGAATCAAACAGCGACATGCCGTCGAGACGAACAATTTTCGGTACTGGTTTTTGTTTAGATGCTGGTTTTGGTTTAGGTGTTGGTGGTGGAGTCCAGGTATCGATAGCCTGTTGCACGGCCAGCCACAGGCGTAGCCCCGGGTAATAGCCCAGGCTGTAACGGAAAGGCTCTCCCTGACGCTGCCAGCGTTCAAGCAGGAGCGCATCCTGCTTCAGGGCAACCAGTGATTCTGCCTTAGGGCGATAGTGGTTCATCGGGATTGCATTCCAGCGCTGCAAATCGGTGCTCACCTGACAGATCAGGTCACGGTTATTGAGCTCAGAAATACCCAATGCGGTCAGAGCACACACCCACATCAGCAGGACCAGGCGACGGGTACGTTGCCCCCCCTGCACCGTTGATGCAAAAGGTGCCAGCAGCGGCAGAACCGCATCCGGAAATAAACTTTCCGGATCTATCTGCCCAGGCTTTCGGGAAAACTGCAAACAGGTGCGGGAATATAGCCAGTCGGTCCAGACTGACTGGGTTTCGAGAAGGACGGTACCGAGGCGCAGTGCCACGGAAAACGCTCGTTCAGGCGGGGTTAACCGATCAGGTTTCTCAAGCTCATCAGTCAGGGTTTTACGGATAAATGAAAATGCCTGACTGATCACGGGTAGTGCCGTAATATTGTCATTAGCCTGCAACCAGTCGATGAAAGCCTGCGGCGAATCATTTACCGGACATACAATCGGCTTGTCACCACGAACGATTATCCACGGAGTCTCAGGTCCGGAGAATTCGGCACTCACCACAACCGGTAGTGTGAAACCCGTCAGAGTTTTGATTTGTTTACTCTGCTGGCGGAGCGTCTTTAATGTGGAGCGCAGAACCGCTTCATCCTGATGATGGTCTGGCAGGCAACGGTACATAACCGAAAGCTGACCGACCTGGCGTGGGAACTGCGCCTGTATGCTGCGGACAACATCCGTTAACCGGCTGACGTCATCGGCCCGGAGCCACCAACCCTGAGCTGTTTTACGCAGAGGACTCCCCTGAAACAGCGCACCCAGCCCGTCACCGCATACCAGTACAACGGGGCCCTGGGTGTCGAGTAGTGGCAGGTCAGCAGCTGAAACGGAGGTGTCGGATACCGGCTGCTCCCGGCTGCAGTTATTAAAAACAGTCCAGTCTGCCAGCAGGAGGATCAGCACCGTGGTCAGACCTTTAAACACGTTCCCTGTTGGGATGAAATACCAGAGCAACCACAGCAATGTGCCAACAGCTGCAAAGGTGTGCAGGGCAACCGGAATAATGACTGATCTACGCATTAGTTACGTAGCTCCGGTATTTGTGCTGACAAGAGTGCCTGGAGCCACAGATGACCGCCCCACCAGATAACACCGGTAAGGATGATGGCAAGCGCTATCCAGAACCAGACTGAACGCATCAGACTCCAGCGATGTTTCCCCATCCGGTGAACAATCAGTGACAGGCCTGCATCAGGCGGAGAGCATCGCTCAGACAGGGCTTTGACGACTTCATCCCGCTGCGACTGACTGACCGCCTTCAATCCGTACACACCCTGAAAACCCAGGGCAATTACCCGGTGATAACACGTCAAAACGGCCGGGTTCGGTGAAGGCTGACGCAGGACCTCTGCAATGCTATCCCACAGCGCCTCACCTGCTCGAAGTGATCCGAAAAATCGTGCCTGAAGCGGGACTTTACGCCATGCCACCTGGCCCTCATCAATTTTCGGCTCTTCTCCTTCCTCGCACTTTTCAGGCTTACGGCTCATCACCGCCTCGTCCAGCAAGGCACATTGTGCGTAGGAAATATGCCCGACACTGTCCTCGTCATAACCGGCACGCTCCAGCGCTTCCCGCACACTTTCAACCTGTTTAACGCACTTGTCGTAAAGCGCACTACCATTGAGCGTGACGGCGCCTTTCTTCAGCATGGTGACGGTGAGCCAGGTTTCTGTCATCAGCTGGTCGATATCGATATCCTGTTTCATGAGCGCAATACCGCAAACAGTTCAAGTTCCAGTGCGCCAAGCATTTCAGGCACGTAGAACATACACACGCCCTGCTCCTGCATTTCATGCGCAGCGGGGCTTTCCATATCAAGCGCGAAGTACTGGTTTTCCATGCGTACAGGCAAAGCCGCCGGGACCCTGCTGACAGGGATCAGAGGGATCCCCTTGAGTGCAACACCATAGATCTCATTGACGTCATCAGGTGAACCCGCCTGACAAAGTGCCGGGAATTTATCGGCAACCTGCCAGGCCGGTATGTCTGAGCGAACAGAGAGGTAGAGGTCCGCCTCTTCGCGCAGACGAATATCGTGAAGGTTTGCTTTCCAGGTTTGGCCGTCCGGACGGGACATTTCCAGAGCAATGACCCGGGATGGCAGACTTGCCTCAAGTAACCCTGAGATCAGGTCAAACAGCGGAGGAAACGTATTGGCGGGATCCTCGTGGTCATACCCCGGTATGGCGTCGAGATCATGGTCCAGGGAAAAGGTCAGCATGCTTCCTGCCAGGCGTGCAAGCTCAGCCCACACCTGTT
Source organism: Escherichia sp. E10V5 (assembly GCF_004212315.1). Classification (NCBI taxonomy): domain Bacteria; kingdom Pseudomonadati; phylum Pseudomonadota; class Gammaproteobacteria; order Enterobacterales; family Enterobacteriaceae; genus Escherichia; species Escherichia sp. E10V5. Next base: position 2,276 of record NZ_RHJM01000056.1, on the reverse strand, counting down.
CAGGCGGACGGGAAGGAAAACGTTCGTATTCCGTCAGCACCCCAGCGTGGGAATTTAGCGCATTCAGCAACCAGAAAAGGGAAACATCGGCGACGGCAAAATCGGCAAGTCTCTCGTTGCTCTCACGACGCATTGTCATCAAACGTTGGCGTCGGGAACGTAACTGGCGATTTAACAGCACCAGACGTTCGCGAAGAACCGGGCTTGCCGAAAATGACGCAACGGGAGGAATGAAAGACGGGTCCAGTAGCCACGCATTATGTCCGTCCCGGATTAGCCTTGCTACAGGGCAGACTTTCCAGGAATCATTACTTTCATGGGCAAACCGGATGGAGAAATTGAACCGGGCAACTGCCATTGATTCTTCTTCAGGCCCAAATGCATCCGGCAACGTCACCCATTCTTCGCGATAGCGAAGCGGTCGATCCGGGAAGATGCCTTCCTGCTCAACGTTGGCAACACCCGGCTGCATATGAGGCAGTGCGATAACGACAGTTACTGCATCAAGACCTGCCAGCTGACTGGCATCTAACTCACGTGGCGCCGGAGGCAGATCGCTTCTTTGCGCATCAATCAGCGTTCCATCTTCCAGCCAGAGACGTAACTGCGTAATCTGGATCAGACCCGATGAAAGAAGACTGTCGTTAAACTCAATCTTTTCCACACCCCAGGGGAATGCAGATGCCAGTGCGGTTGCACCGGCGCTGCGAAAAGACTCCCATTCTGCCTGTTGCTGGAACTGCTGAGGGGACAGTAAAGCCCCCTCGTTCCACAATGGACGATAAATTTTCATCTCTGCGCCCGCCTTATGCTTTTGCTTTCGGCATCTGAGATACCAGCGACAGATTGACGTCCATACCCTCTCAGGGTGTTGGCAACATCAATACTGAACTCTGGGTTAAGCTCGGATAGAACGCTATTAAAGTTGTGTTTTGAAATAGTTAACTTGCTGCGTTCAGAAAACGGGAGAGTTTCTTTGCCGTTGCTGAAATTTCCCACCGCGAGAAGTTTTAAGGGCAACTCTACTTTCTTTTGGGCAGAACCCGTGTGCAGGTCAGGCTGGATGTTGACGCGTGCTTTTGGCACTTCATTCTGGAAGCTGGAATCTGCCATATCATTCCCTTTGTTGGGCAGTGGTGATAGTTACCACGAGGTATCTTTACAAAGCGATGATAGAGCGTTTTGCTAAAAAATATCAACTTTGCAGATCAAAAATCTGTCATTGTAATTCTATTAAGAATTTTCATCTACCATGTAACAGGGCGCATCTCTAAGTATTTTGGTAAAGGTTTTTTTGTTCACTGCTTATGTCGTCATTTACAGGGGGATTAACTATAAATAGGTGCCCTGGCGGTTGAATGTTTCATATGTGATCTTTTATTGGTTAAGATCAATGCAATGAGTGGGATGATTGCCTAGTGCGGATGTGTACCTTTGCACTGATAACTCACTGTAACAGTTACATTTTTTGTTACATGCTGTTGTGATAAAAATCCGAAAGCGGACTTATAGGAAAAACATTGTAAGTAATGGAGGGTATTTCGTTTTAAAAACTATCTGATTTGTATGACGTTGAATAAGTTACGGGTTATGTGGCAGGTTTCAGCATCAAAATCGTTGTTTCTCAACCGGTCGTTTACGAAACCGCGCCCGTGGTTACTGGGCGCGGAAAAATCCAGGTTTCCGGTGAAAAAAAACTATACGGCATTTCTTAGGGGGTCTTGACTCAATCGGATAACCTAAATGCGATGACCACTGACTTTAAATCAGGCCCTTACAAATCAGGAGTGGTTAAATAATGCGCTTAACGTACAAAATTTTCCATTTCCCAAACCGACCCCACATACGGCTCGCGAGTCCTGCGGACAGTGTCTGTTATGATGATGGATGCAGGGCTACCTGCGGCAAACTCCGATTCAGCCATGAAGCACACTATACCGGGTGCGCACTTTCACTGGATCCACTACACAGGGTACAGCTTTCACTTCAGTATCATCACGTTATCAGAGCCGATCATCATTCACGATACACTGTACCAGGTAAAGTTTCCTAACCGTGCCGCCACGCTATCAGGTATGGTGGCAATAACGTGATCCACTATACCGGGTGAGGATCACATTCTTGGCTAAAATACATACAAGACACCCAGAAAAGGCAGAAGAAAATGGACTGCATCGGGGTAATGGGGCTGATGCCACCCGGTGTAGTGGAGATACACTATACGAGGTAAATCAAAGCGAGTGTAGTGGCATAGTAAATTTGGCCACCTGAATAGA
>NZ_RHJM01000055.1:0-24235 GCF_004212315.1 Escherichia sp. E10V5 | reverse complement strand
CCAGAGATGCTGGCGGTGAAACGGTTGCTGATAGCCTGGCCAGCAGCATCGTCTTTTGCGCTGTTAATACGCAGACCAGAAGACAGGCGTTGGATCGCAGTGCCGAGAGTGGACTGAGATTTGTTCAGGTTGTTCTGTGCAACCAGGCTCAGTGCGTTGGTATTAATGACCTGTGACATGATATATCCTCAATTAAAACCTGGCGGTGCGATCCGCCCAAAATAGAATTTAAATAAAATATGCGTTATGACTGCCGCATACCCTATATATCGGCGCACCCATAAAATGGCTAAAGCGTATTTATGAAAAATATAAAATTCTTATTTAAGATTATTAATAATCTGATTTCTGGTGTGAAGTTGGCGCTGGCAGCAGGAGAGGGGATATTTATTTTCGGATTCTCTGACGAAAACGGTTGTCAGGAAACAATAAATTTTAACGACTGGATAAAAATAAAATCAGCCCGGGGGGATACCGGGCTGGTTGAGATTATCAACAGAATTAGTCTGCCAATACAGAGATTAACGCAGAAGCTGCAGAACGTTCTGCGGAACCTGGTTGGCCTGTGCCAGAACAGAAGTACCGGCAGACTGCAGGATGTTAGCGCGGCTCATATTAGATACTTCAGACGCGAAGTCAGCGTCGAGGATACGAGAACGAGACTCAGACAGGTTGTTAACGGTGTTGTTCAGGTTGCTGATAACAGAATCGAAACGGTTCTGTACGGCACCGAGGCCAGAACGCAGTTTGTCAACCTGAGACAGCGCGGCATCGATAGCTTTCAGCGGATCGGTGGTTGCTGGTTTGGTGTTAACTGCGGTTTTTAAATCAGTGATGGTCGCAGTGAAATTACCAGCCTTATCGTTGGTGGTATCCAGTTTGGCATTGGTTAAATTACCCGTAGCATCTTCCAGATAGTAGTTACCTTTACCATCGTCTTTCAGGGTGGTACCGGCCGGTACACCTGTTACTTGTGTAGAGTGATAAGCTTCCTGGTCTTTTACTGATGTAGGTGCTGTAGCCGTAGTAAAACCTTTATCCGCACCAGTACTATCGAAGGTCATACCGCCTTTACCGTCATCAATAATTTCATAGTACTTATTATTTGCCGGATCGGCATCTGTACCAATCTGGGCGTAGATTTTACCAGTTGCACCATCTTTAACAATATTATCCGCCTTGGCAGCTGCACCTGTGTCTGTGACATTAGCTACATCATACTTATAGCCTTCATCAACATTCACATTAGCGCCTGTTGTATTCAGGGTTGCGGCATTAATACCGCCAGCCACGTTGAAATCAGTCATCCCGAGGGTGCCGGCATCCATCTTGCTCAGATCGATACTGATAGTTTCGCTATCGTTAGAACCTACCTGAATCGACAGAGACTGATCCTGGCTGAGAACTTTAACGCCGTTAAATTCAGTCTGATTGGAGATGCGGTCGATTTCATCCAGACGGGCATTGATTTCGTCCTGGATGGACTGACGGTCAGAATCGGAGTTAGTGCCGTTCTGCGCCTGAACAGTCAGACGACGGATGTTCTGCAGGTTGTCGTTCACTTCGTTCAGCGCACCTTCAGTGGTCTGAGCGATGGAGATACCGTCGTTAGCGTTGCGGGAAGCCTGAGTCAGACCAGAGATGCTGGCGGTGAAGCGGTTGCTGATAGCCTGGCCAGCAGCATCGTCTTTTGCGCTGTTAATACGCAGACCAGAAGACAGGCGTTGGATCGCAGTGCCGAGAGTGGACTGAGATTTGTTCAGGTTGTTCTGTGCAACTAGGCTCAGTGCGTTGGTATTAATGACCTGTGACATGATATATCCTCAATTAAAACGTGACGGTGCGATCCGCCCGGAATAGAATTTAAACTGAATATGCGTTGTAACTCCGCATACCACAGATATCGGCGTGGAAATAAAGTGGCTAAAGCGAATGAGATAAAAAAAGTAAAAATAGGGCGGAAATGTAAGAGGACAAATTAAAGAAAGCGAATAATTTCATTCTTCGGATTGTTGAAAAAAAGTTAAATATTTATCCAGTCTGTTTTTATGCCGATATAGGGAAGAGATTCTTAAAAATCACAACCCCTCAGGAGAAACAACATGGGTATATCATCACTGGGAATCGGTTCAGGGATCGATACCGCATCAATGCTGGAGCAACTTAAAGCCAGCGAACAGCAGCGCCTGACGCCCTATACCAGTCTTCAGAATAGCTATAAATTGAAGATTTCAGCCTGGGGATCTATCTCCAGCCTATTGTCTACGCTGCAAAAATCGGTGAAATCATTAGGTGGTGATGCATTCAATACCCTGAAAGTGAGTAGCAACAAAGCCTTTACTGCGACGGCGAGCACGGGTGCGCTGGCGGATACTCATGAAATTACTGTGGAACAACTGGCATCTGCCCATAAACTGAAAACGGAACTCCAGACCAGTGCTGACACCACCCTGGGGAGTACAACTGGCAGCGGCACCAGAAAGATCACCATCACGCAAAAAGACGGAAAAACCACCGAAGTTGAACTTAAAGACGATGAAACGTCGTTAAACAGCATCGCCAAGGCTATCAACAAGCAAAATGGTGATGTTAGTGCCAGCGTTCAGTCTACAGGCAAAGGTTATCAACTGGTTCTGAGTTCTAAAACAACCGGCAGCGACGGTGAAATGAGCGTTAAGGTCGACGGCGATCAGAATCTTGCGGACATCTTGGACACGTCAGCAGGCGGTCAGCATCCAAATGGTGTTGCGGGCGATCCCGGTGCAGCTGACAAGATGATTTCGGTTTCGGATGCTAAAGATGCCAAATTGTCTGTTGATGGTACTGATTTTACTCGTTCCAGTAACAACATTACTGACATCATTGACGGTGTGACGCTGAACCTGAATGCCGTTTCTGAAGCAGATAAAAATGATCCGACCAAATTACAATCTGAGCAGTTGACATTAACGGCTGATACGTCTGCTATTAAAACTCACCTTCAGGATTTTGTTAAGCAATACAATGCACTGCTGTCAGCAACAACTGTATTCAGTAAGTACGTCAAGAATGATACCTCCGGTCTGAGTGATGATGATGTCGCAACGCCCAGTTCCAAGAGCGGGGCGCTGATGGGCGATTCCACGCTGCGCGGAATGGTCAGTCAAATTCGCTCTACGGTAAACGGCGTTTATGGTGATTCTGGCGCTGATTATGGTTCATTAGCCGATCTGGGCATCAAAATTGATGCCGCAACCGGTCAGATGACACTGGATGAGAACAAGCTGGACAACGCGATTGCCGATGATCCGGATCAGATCGCCAATATGTTTATGGGTCATGGCAGTAATGAAGGCATGGCGACTACGTTGGGGAATATCATCAGTAGCTATATTGGTACTGGTAGCGATGATAAAACCGGGCTTATCAAGACCACCACTGACGGCCTTGATTCACAAAGCAAGGTGGTTCAGCAGCAAATTGATAAGACCCAGAAACTGATCGATGCTCAGGTTGAGCGTTATCGCATCCAGTTCCAGAATCTGGATACCGCGATGTCAAAAATGAACAGCATGAACTCGCAATTAACCTCTCTTTTATCAACGATTTAATAAGAGTAAAGGCTGACGGAGCGTGACTCCGCCAGCCCCGCAGGAGTCTGATATGTACACTTCACAGGGCGCAGAAGCCTACAAACAAGTTTCGCTACAGAGCAAACTGGCAGGAGCAACCCCACATCAGCTTATTTCTATGCTGTTTGATGGAATTCATAGCGCAATCCAGAAAGCAATTATCTATTTTGAACAGGGTAATATTCCTCGCCGCGGGGAGATGATCTCTAAAGCAATCAATATTATTGATAATGGTTTGCGGGCATCGCTTGATCATGAGAAAGGTCTGCATATTGCAGGCGAACTCGAACAACTTTATGAGTATATGTCACGGACATTGTTTCAGGCTAACCGAACGAACGACCCTGAATTACTGAAGCATGTCGATCAACTATTAATGCGGCTTGCAGAAACCTGGGAAGAAATTGACCCACAGCAAACCCGGGGGAGACGTGGTTAATTTGATTTCACATTATGATAATTTGTTCGACATGAACCAGTCGATGTTAACGATGGTGCGTGAAGAAAAATGGGATGCCTTTTTAGCGCTGCTGGATATATTTCTGGCGAAAGCGGAAGACTTAATGACGGGCACCAGTGGATTAACGCTGTCAGAAATTGAGCGTGAACGCATCAAAAGTCTGGTTCGTGAGCTTATGAACGGTACAGAGGAGTTGATCCGTAAAGTCAATATCAGGCTCGAAACGCTCAAGCAAAATATGACATCTTTGCATCAAGGTTCAAAAGTTAGTCAGATGTATACGTTTTTTGACGCGGTAAAACGCTAATTAGCATTGGTTATACTGCATTCCCTGGGCAGCAAATGAGCTGTACCAGCGTTGGTTAATGTCCATTGGAGTCATGGGCATTAACAATATCATCTATTCTCAATAGTTTATCTATCATATTTCCTATTTCCAGTTTCCGATGCTACGCGACACATATTCCCTTAACGTTGTTCTTCATTGAGATTTTCCTCAACTCTGTGATGCCTTTGGCAGAACATCCTCCTCCTTGCAGTAAAATGCCTGTCGATGTGTTCAAAAAATGCAATGGAGCTTATGTGTTTACGATACGCTGGAATATAAAAACCATTGACCGTATTTCAATGATAGAAGACGTTTTAAAAGAATTTTCATTTTATAAATTTAATATTATTTCAATGAAAGTGACAGCCGGACGCATTCTTATTAAATCAATGTGTCGTCATACAGGGGATATCAATAGTGTGGTGACACGGTTAAGTCATCATCCAGACATTATTAATATTGAGCATTTTAGTACCGATAGTGGAATCACCTCTCATAGATCAGTAAAACCGAGCGAATATTTTACTGATATGATTGGTGAAAGCCCGCAAATGCAATCGCTTATAGAAAAAGCGATAAAGTTTTCGGAAAGTCGTTTTACCGTATTGATTCGCGGTGAAACGGGAACAGGGAAAGAGTTGCTGGCGCGTGCTATTCATAATTGTGGGCCACGACGTTTACACGCTTTTATTCCGGTAAACTGTTCGACAATCCCTGAAGAACTGATGGAAAGCGAGTTCTTTGGTTACGAGAAAGGCGCGTTCACCGGGGCCGATGGCAAAGGGAAGAAAGGATTGTTTGAAATGGCGGATAAAGGAACGCTGTTTCTTGATGAGTTTGGCGAAATGCCACTAAGTATGCAGGCAAAACTACTGCGCGTTTTGCAGGATAGTTGTATCCGCCGTATAGGCAGTTCTCAGGTTGTTTCTTTTGATACTCGGGTTATCGTAGCCACTAATGCGAACCTGGAAGAGATGATGTTGAATCGTGAGTTACGTGCCGATCTCTACTACCGAATCAATATTCTTTCGTTAACAATCCCGCCGCTTCGCCAGCATCCACAAGATATTACGTTATTAATTGATCATTTTCTGCAAAAGCATTGTTGCGAGTTTAAGCGGGCATTGGTTTTTGATAAAAATAGTCTGGAATTTTTGCAGCATTACGCATGGCCGGGCAACATCAGGGAACTGGAGAATATTATTATCCGTTTGATGCATATGTCGGACAGTGGAATAGTAACAATGGACGAAATGAAATGGATGAATTCTCTATGCCGGGAGAATCAGCAAAGGCACAGTGGGAATATAGGGCCTTTAAAAGAACAAGTTCGCTTGACTGAACGAAAAATTATCGAAAAGATGTTAGATGATAATGTCTCTGCGCGTGGTATCGCTAAAGTGCTTGGTGTCTCGCATACTACCGTTTTGAATAAAATACGCAGCTACCAGCAGGATATGGTTTATTAATGCCCCCATCTAAAACATGGGGGCGTCCCAAATACTACTCGATGAGTTTCAGCAGCGGTGAGAGACAGAGTAAAATACCGTAGATAAAAATAAGCCAGCTTCTGACCCCGCGCAGGTTTTCTAGCGCTTTGACACTGTAAATTAAGAAAACAGGGATCAGACAAGAGACGATACCGTATAGTGGACTACCAAGCTGGAAAAACACCAGGACGGATACACGAAACGAAACCCAGACAACCAGTGTAGCAACAATAAAAATCCCTATTCCTGTTGTGAGCATCTGCGGGCTGACTTTCTCAACATTAATTACCCGACTTAAAATATTGAGTACAATTCCTTTCAATGCTTCATGAAAACCAAGATATATACCAAAAAAAGCCGTCAGAACTGCAAATATATTTAATATTGTCGAAGCAAGATGAATAATTTCTCCCGGTATCACTTGCGTTGCCAGCGCCAGGGCGGAAATATTCTGCTCAAATGCGGAAACCGCTTCTTCATGGCTGATGGAAAAAGTAAATGAGAATGAAAAAAATAATATGATGGTTATCAGCGCAATGTAACTGATTCGATGGGTGCGGATAGCCATTCTGGTGGCCATAACCCGGTCTCTTTCTCTTTTTCGATAGGCAATATTCATCGGATTCAACACCTGAATAAAGACGGCTGAGAAAAAACAAAACGGGATGGTGAGCAGAACGTCGCGAAAAAAATCACTCATTGGCGGGAATGCACTAACATTATTAAAATTCCAGTGAGGGATCATGATAAAACCGAGAATAATAATAATTCCCACTTTGATGATTACCATTGGTCCGGAAATTTTAAATAATATTTTTTCACCACGAGAGGCAATGGCCACTAAAACAGAAAAGACAATGATCTTATAGATAACGGATTGTGACAAGTCGCTATCGGTTAAACCAAAATGCCTGATGTACGAAGCGCTGTCAAAAATGACGGAAAGAGAGTAGATGAATATCCCATGGACAATCATCAAAAAATAAATAACACCTAAAAAAATTCCCCAGTTTTTCCCCAGGTAGTGGCTTATAATATCAGTATAATCGTTGCAGGTTTCACTTTTAGAAAGTGTTTTAAGATACATATCCTGCACAATATAAGTTGCAGGGTAAGCAATAATAAATGCTGTAATGAAAACCCATATCCCTTTTAAACCGATCTGCACCGGCATTAAAACAGTACCTGCGCCAATTGCCATGCCAATGCATAATAAGACCCAACCAAAGTCATAGCGTGTAAAGGGGAGTTTATTGGTGAGTGTGTGAGAAATATTTACATAATTATCCGCTTGTTGCGTGCTGATTTGCATAATGTGCCTCCATCCCAATCCCTCTGCCAATAAGACAGAGGGCAGGCGTTGATATTTTATATGCTGTTGAAAAATTAATTTCCGGCGATGGCTGTTGCGATTGCCTGCTGAAGGTCCTCAATAATATCGTCAGGATCTTCCAGACCTACAGAAAGCCGAATCATTCCATCAGTAATTCCTGCTTTTAATCGTTCTTCTGGCGGTACAGGAGAGTGGGTCATCGATGCCGGATGTTGGATCAGCGTTTCGGTATCCCCAAGACTTACCGCCAGCAAACATAAATTGACCGCGTTAATCATCCGTCTGCCAGAATCAAATCCTCCGGCTATTTCGAAACTGATGACACCGCCGGGTAAAGTCATTTGTCGCTTATATAAATCGTACTGAGGGTGAGCCAGTAATCCAGGATAATAGACATGGGTAATTGTTGGATGGCTTTCAAGGAACTGCGCAATTTTCATGGCGTTGCTGGAGTGACGTTCCATCCTGACGCCGAGAGTTTTAACGCCACGCAAGGTCAGCCAGGCATTAAACGGACTCATACATCCGCCTGTAATATCCTTAAGTCCAACGTAACGCGCCTGGTCGATAAAGTCTTTTTTACCAACAATAACACCGCCAATTACATCGCCGTGACCGTTAATGTATTTAGTGACACTATGTACAACAATATCCGCCCCCAGACGTAATGGTTGTTGACCGTAAGGCGACATAAAGGTGTTATCGACAATTAACAGCGCGCCGTGCTGATGCGCGATACCCGCGACCATTTCGATATCGACCAGTGTCAGTGTTGGATTGGCTGGGGTTTCGATATAAATAACCTTCGTTTCTGGCCGTATTGCTGCTTTTAGTTCAGCAATGTTGGTTGCGTCGACAAAGCTTGTGGTAATGCCAAATTTCGGCATGCTGTGGGAAAGAAAAGCGTGCGTGCAACCATAAATTGCATTGGCAGAGACAATATGATCGCCTTGCTGACACAGAGTCAGCAGGGCTGTCGTAATTGCTGAAATTCCAGAAGCGGTCGCCAGCGCGGCTTCACCGTCTTCAAGGACGGCCATTTTTTGCTCAAGGGCATCTGTGGTGGGGTTACCCAGGCGAGTATAAATATAACCTGGTTCTTCCAGTGCAAAACGTGCAGCGCCTTGTTCAGCATTATCAAAGACAAATGTTGATGTCTGGAAAATTGGCGTGCTGAGTGATCCTGTAGAGGGGTCCGGGTGTTGTCCTGCGTGTACAATTTTGGTATCGAATCGATAATTGCGGTTATTAGACATACTCTTTCCTTAATTTTATAAACGACTCGCTAATGACTTAGCAATTGCTATGCCAGATAAATAAGCGTGTATATTCAATTCATTAGTATTTTTACACTGTCGTTTATGTTCGGAATATTTCCAGTCTGGAAATAAAGTTGCCACTATTAACGGAAACAATAGTTACAACATACAAATATTTGTCGAAATCTCCGCACTCTTTAAACTCCAGATACTAAAATGTCGCTATGTAATACCTTATCGTTCAATCAAAACAATTGTTGTTCTAACCGACGAAGAGTTAGTTAGGCTAAATGTTGTAATGAGCAGCGCTGCTCACCATGGGCAGCTTTCAAGGAGATGAGAGTTTATGTATTACAATTTTGATGATCGTGAACAAAGAACCAGATATCGCCAAAACAAACATATCGAAGTACCGCAAGCCGCTATGAGAAAATATTATGAATGGCGTCGTCTTGTCAGGGACTATGGGCACGATCCAAAAACAGCGGCAAAATCTGTTTCGGATGCAAATTGTGAAAAACTTCACGGTGTTACTGATACTTATTCATTTCGGATAAATCAAGAGCATAGGGTTGTATTCATCAAGCGAGGTAATGATATAACAGTTCTTTCCGTAGGCGGCCATTACGTTCGTCAGTAAGTAAAGACAGGTGTTATGGTAGACCTGTATAACTGCCGTCATGTTAAAGGTGATCGCTCAGGTGGTCACCGAACTCAATAATAAAACGGATCATCATCAACAGCCAGTTCTGGAACGACATACTCAATTTAAGGGTATCGTTGTTGAGTACCAGGTAAATGAGTTTTTTACTTGGTACAGTACAAGATAAGTAACCGTGGCAACTTGTCATTGACCGCCTCTGACCCACAATCAAGTCTGGGTCAAGTATTTATGCTGTAAGAAAAACAGCGTTTATGGGAATTTTGAATAAAAATAACTCACTGTCGTTCTTTCTGTAACGTCTTATGCAATTCCTGCCAAACGCTGATATATGACTCAGTCATCTTGCTTAACGTAAACTCCGGTCGATTAACACTATTACGGAATATCTGCGCCTTCTGGTCTTTACGTAATTGCTCGACATCCGAAAGATAAGTAATAATTCGCTTTTGGATCGCGGCGATTGTCGGTTCGCAAGCATATTCCGGCTGCATATAACTATCCATACCTAATCCTGGCGTGGCGATTAATGCGCAATTCGACAACAATGCTTCCAGACCAACAATACCGTAGCTTTCCTGCATACTTGGGAAAACGACGATATCAGTTTCCGCCAGCGCCCGTTTTTTCTCTTCCCCTTGCACAAAGGTTAAACCTTTAAAACCTTCTTTTTCCATATAATCGGGGATTTTTTCAGGTCCATAAACCCGGGCTTCTATGCGCTGCCGATAGGTTGGTGGAAGTGTATTGATGGCATCACGGAAAATCAGGAAATTCTTCACAATATCGGTAAAGCGACCAAAAAAGCTAATCACGACTTTGCCTTCAGGATGGGGAATTTTATCCGCCGGATAATCTGCGAAATCCACACCGATTGGAAACAGGTGAGGTGGGACGATATCCGCCGAGACATGCTGAATAACAGAGCGATGGGCCCAATCGCTATGAAGAACCACCGCGCCACTTTGCCGCACGGCGATCCTCTGCTCCCAGTAATGCTGCATTCCTTTTTGTGTCCGGGTCAGATAGTGTTGCATACCGATATAGCTGGAATGCAGCGTGAACTGAACGCGGTTTAGCTCAAAAAAGAACGGCAATAGCGGCGAGTTTTCATGTACCGAAATAATGTCAGGTTTGAACTCATTGAGGATCGGCTGAACTTTTTGCGCTGTACTCCAGGCCACGTTAAGACTGAGCGACTCCAGCGATGAATCGAGGGGTAAGGCCGGTTCTACTGCAATCTCATAATCAGCTAACTGAGAATGTGCTGTCTTTTGATTATTCAGATACAACACTTTAAAAGGATAATTACGCCGTTTTAATTCCGCCCAAAAGTGTTCATTAAAAAAACCAAGACCGCTAAACAGCACGTCCGGGGCTTCAGTTGTAACAATTAAAACTCGTGGTTGCATACCAAATCCTATTATCAAATGCAACGGATAGCCTGCCAGTCAATAAAAACCGCCAGGCTTCCATTTAACAATGGCTCTCCACTAGAAACGATATTTAATTCCTAATATAACCAGAGTATCGCTATAGCCACTGTCACCCATTTGCTGCGTGACGTTACCCCAAAGATCCAGGCGACGAGATAACTGGCCTTCAAGTCCCACTTTTACTTCGCCAATATTTTTGGTTCCATCAATACTATTCTTATAGCCATTCATGGTTGCACCAAAGTTATGAGTATTGTGGATCCAGTTGGCTTCGATAAATGGCTGGAATTTACGGTCTTTACCGTTATCAATAGCACTATGACCGTTGGCATAAGTACGAATACCAAGACGACTTTGAATATTGCCATCACCATCAAAGGAAACACGTGAACCACCACTACTTGAATGTTCAGTATGGTCATTGGCGCGAACGTTCATCCAGGTCAGTTGTCCCTTAGGTTGCAAATAATATTTCACACCGTCAGAGATTCGTTCCCCCAGTTTGAAGGTATAGCCAGCTTCAATTGATGCCGTAACACCCCGGGATTTATAGCTTTCCGTCGCCAACTGGTCACCTTTTACTTCATTATCAAACCAGTTATATAAAGCCCAGGCATCAACATAACTGCCTGTTTTATCATGCTCATTGGCATACCATGTGCCATACAATCCCGCACTGTACCCCGCCACAGAACCTGTGGATTTATATCCTGAATATTTTGACTCCGTATTGCTGTTTTGCCTGGCGAATCCGGCCATTACGCCCAAATGCCAACGGTCGAAACCATTGCTACTCCATTGTGCAATATCGCCACCTAGTTGAGAAACGTAACGATTCCCCTGATTTTTTAACTGGCCACTGCTATCACGAGAACGGTTATGACCGCCAACTTGGCGCAGCCACAAACTGGTCACCTTTTGCTCACCGGTCAGGGCATCAGTATATTGGGTTTCCCCCATACGATCGTGAAGGCGCATCAGGAACAGGCTATTGGCGGCCATATGGTTAAACATATAGCTCCCCGGTTCGGGTCGATTGATATTTTCAGGTTCAGGCTTCGGTTCTGGAGTTGGCGTAGGCTCGGGGTCAGGATCAGGTTCCGGGTTCGGTATAACCGGATCTTCAGGCGTGACAATCGGAAGCTGTGAACGCAGATACCAGTCACCATCCTGATTATTGACGCTATTTTTATGCAAATAGTATTCAAATGCACCGCCAACGACACGACCTTGCTGAATAAACTCACCGGAGGAATCACCGTTAACTTCAATAACTTTGATCCCTTCACTGGTTTTAGCTCCGGTTCCGCCAGAATTATTAATCAGCAGATAACTTTGTCCGGAGGTTGAGCCATTAATGATGACTCTGTCTGTAGGAGAACTGTCATCCCCAAGGTAAGTATCCAGCTCAACAGTGCCATTATTACCCACATAATCACCGTCGATAGTAAAACGATCACCTACGACGTTATTAGCGAGAATTAAACGGCCCTGGTTTTTGAAGGTGGGCAAATTCTGCAACAGCGCGCTGTTTGCGCTGCCATCGGCATTCGCGGTCAGTATAATTTGACCGAGGTTATTTAACTCAGTCGTTCCGCCACCAAAATCACTGGTTGCCACAGAAGCAACCGCATCCCGGACACCATCCCGATCGGAATCTGACCACTGACGAATATTCCAGACGCCCGTTGTGTCATTCACGATCTTATCCTGACCGCTGGTTAATTGAATAACACCAGTCATCGTTCCGGCATTGGTGATGCTGGTAGCCGCCCCAGTGTATTGGTATGTATTAATACCCGACGGATTATTAGTGTAGTTGAGATCATAATAATCATAGCCAGTTGTGCTAATCGCGACATCAGACAATGCCCCCAACGTTGCACCTTCATCAATCGTGATACTGGAAGTTGCTCCGCCGATGGTTTTAATCCCCGCACCTTCAGAGCCGCCATCAACTACACTACCTTCCTGTAAGTGAACATCAAACACACTCTGAGGATCGAGAATAATGTAGCCGCCGCTACTATAGGAATATTCAGGGCCGGTATCCTGTAAACGAATCGCATCTCCAACTTGAGAGCGAATAACGCCTGAGGTTGTCATCCGAGATTCCAGCGCCTGAGAATATATTGCGGCTGTATCTTTACTGGCACTCTGGTTAACAATTTGACTATCGGAATATTGCGTCACGGCCCCCAACGCTAATAGACCGCCGGATGCACCCGCCAGATAAACACTGGCGTGTTGGGTTCCACGAACGTTGGTTATATCAAAGATTATACCGCCGGAAGGCCCGGAGATGGGGGCCTGAGGTTCCTGCACATCAACATCGGAGATGTTTCCTGTATAGATATTGCCAGAGGTGCTCACTTCAATTTCGGTGTTGCTACGTCCTAATGCCTCAATACCCGTTGCATCCGAATGAATTGTTGTGCCAGCCTCTAAATGGATAACTGATTTATCCGTAGTCATATAATCAGTTTCGTATTGATAGGCTGGGGTACTAGTACGATTATTTATGTCAGTATGAATATGGATATTTATTTTGTTATCAGCATAGACACAGCTAGTTTCAGGTCTGGTACTGACATAATCACAAGAATCTGTGGCATGCGCGGTATTAAAAGCAAGAAAGATAGCACCTGCAACCAGGGTTTTGTTAAAGGGATTTTGACCTGCGTGATAGTATACATTCTGTAGCGCTATTTTAGGTTTTTCAACGCTCTCTTCTGAATAACAACAATTGTATCTATTATCCATAATAGCTCATCCTGATGAAATTTATCCATTTAATAAAACCGACGAGAGCAATACCACGCGCACGCATTTGGTTTAGGTTAAGAGTCTATACGTCCCATTAATTTTGTAAATAAGAAATATTGAACTTTTGGTTAAAATATCATTCATTGATAAAAACAACATTTTCATACTCAAATAAACACGCATTCGGGACCAGAAAACGATAGTTATTATACAGATTTCAACTGGTTAAAGTGAAAATGGTTTAACAAACGGAATGATCGATTAATAAAATTGTTAGCGATATAAAATAAGGATTTTTATAAACAATGCCAGGAAATTTCCGTGATTAATGCGGACAAATCACTCGTCTCTTTCGATTATTCAAAAAGTTAAAGAAGAAGATCTGTATCCTGAACAATGGCCAGAAAGGCCTCGAGAAGTCTAACCCTTTATCATCAACGAAAGTTTTTAATATTTGTTAATATTATTACGTAATAATGGTGCAAGCACAGCATTCATAACAAGTATAAAAGCCATTGCTATATATATCATTGGAAAACCGAATTGTTGTGCAAAAAAGCCTATTGGTGCTGGCGCCATTAATGTACCTAAATAACCGATGCTTGTAACAATACTTATTCCAGTACCTACAGCAATTCCAGACTGATGGCCTGCGGATGAAAAGATGACAGGAACAATATTGGCAATACCACCGCCAGCCAGAGAAAAAGCCAGAATTGCCTGCCACGGCGACGGTGACAGGGCTGCTGTTAGCATACCGGCTGCTGCCAGGATACTGGATACACGAAGAGTTTTCACGGGTCCATAACTATCACGTATCACATCACCAACGAATCGAACCATTGACATGGTGCATGCAAAAAAAGCAAAAGCAAGGCTGGCTATTTCTATATTAGCATTAAGGTTTTTCATTAGATAACGTGATGACCAGTCGACAACCGCACACTCTGGTATCATTCCAAGAAGAGCCATTATTTCTATAATATAGATTTTAGCCTGGCGGGGTAAACTCGATGATGATTTATTTTTCTGATTCTCTTGTGGATGATCATTAGTGATAAAATGAAGTGCTGTCAAAACCAGAAGAAAAGCGATCCCAGAAATTATAAAAATATGACCAAGGTATCCATAGTTTTTAACTGCATAACCACCTGTAAAACCCGATACAAATAAACCAACGCTCCATGAATAGTGGCACATTGACAGTATTGCGTAAGCTAATTTTCTTTCAACGATAACGGCATTTGCATTCATGGTCACATTCATCGAACCAATCATCGCGCCTAAGAGAAATAAAAAGAATACTAATGAAGAAATATTTTTTACAATGCCTTCGGATATTAACGAAACAGATGCTAACACGGCAAATAATCGAACAACTTTTTGTGAGCCAAACCTTGAGATTAACATACCGGACAGAGGCATCATAAATAAAGCCCCCAAACCGAATGTCAAAATAAGTAGACCAATGGTTATATCATCGGCGCCAAAACGAGGAGCAAGCTGTGCTATCTGCACAGCCCATCCTCCTTGTATAAATCCGTTGACAAAAAATAGTACAGTAACGGCCCATCGGGATTTTTGTAGCCGTTCCATGAACATTACTCCTGCTGTGTTAGCTGTTTATCACTGTAATGAATTACTTACTATTTAATAAAACAGAGTGATCAGCACATAATTTAAGCATATAGCTATCTTCACTGTTTCTGATTAATTGTACATTTTTAAAATCAGGAATAATGACTTTTGCGCCTAATGGCATGAGCTCCTCATCGCCTACACCAACGCAATAACAACCCGCAGCAACTGCTGATGCAACGCCGCTTTTAGCATCCTCGAAGACAACTGCCTGACTTGCTGGAATACCCAGACGTTGTGTAGCAAGAAGATAGGGATCAGGGTGAGGTTTGCCACGGGTAACATCATCACGTTCTACAATAACGGATATGTAAGGCTCTGCATGAAGTAACTCTATGACTCTGTTAATTTTTTGCCTCCAGCCGCTGGTTACAATACCAACAGGAATGTCGGCCTCTCCCAAAGAAGCAATGAGGCTGGCAACGCCAGGTATAAGTTCACAGTCCGTCGTATTCTCTACATGAATAATATGTGCCTGAACTTTTTGCTGGTCGGATTCCGGGAGATCGCCAAATAATGTCCGGATAGTATAGGGGCCAGGATGTCCGTGAATATGCTTCTGTATATCTTCGTCGGTGAGATGACGTTCATACATCAGAGCCGCTTCACGCCATCCATTTTCAATAACCATCCGGGAATCAATCAGGACTCCGTCCATATCAAATAAAACAGCTGAAAATTTTTCTCCGTTTTTATTCACTCTATTCTCCTTCAATGATAATAAATATCTATATCTATATCTATATCTATATCTATATCTTCATACCGTTCGCTGCTACGACGACCTGTCCCAGCGATATGCATCCATCATTACCAGGTACCAGCTTATGGCAATATGGTTTAAAACCTCTTGATTCAAGTTCATCAAGAGTGTTAACCAGCAAGAATTCATTACAAAAAACGCCTCCGCTCAATACAATCTGGTCAGTTCCATAACGTTCAGAGAGGAGAGAGCACATTGTTGCTATAATATGCACAATGGTTGAGTGAAAACGTCGGCTAAGATCTTCCTGGTTGATGTTATTGACTAGTATGGACTGAACTAATTCTTTCACTAACGGACGATAATCAACACTTATATCACCATTGTGAATTTCATCGATTATATAGGTAAATGGTTCAATCATATGAAAATCTTTTTTTAGAAGCGCTTCCATTTCAATGGCGGCCTGTGCTTCATACTCAATCTCTGAACAAATTCCAATAAGTGCTGAAACACCATCGAAAAGACGCCCCATACTGGTAGTAATCGTTGTGTTAATTTTCCTTGTTACCATCCTGGTGAATACTTCACGGCGATTTTCAGATAAATCAAGAATAGCTGGTAAGTTGATATAACTCTCAACATTTTCACCATATGTTTCAACCAGCAATGATATTGCCATTCTAATAGGTTCTTTAACCGCTTTATCTCCTCCTGCTAATAACATTGGGCGTAAATGAGCAACACGCTCTACACTTTCGACGTTACCAAATAAAAATTCTCCGCCCCATATTGTTCCGTCAGAACCATACCCTGTACCATCGAAAATCACGCCAATGGTTTTACCTGAAAGACCATTTTCCGCCATACATGCGGCCATATGCGCATGGTGATGTTGGACCTGAATGACTTTGATCTCTGCATTTTCGAGGGCACTGCGAGTTGAACGAAAGGCCGGGTGTAAATCACAGACCAGAATATCGGCTTTTTTTATGGACAGTAACCCTTGCAGATGTTTTATACAGTCGAGATGAGATTTAAATGTTGTATCATTTTTTAAATCCCCAATATGTTGACTGATAAACACTTCTTTACCTTTCCCAATACTTATTGTGGTTTTCAGTTCGGCACCAAACGCCACAACATTTCCAACGGAATAAGGAAGGTGAACAGGGTAGGGAGCATAACCTCGTGAGCGACGCAAAAATGATATTTGTGAATCGGGGGTGTTTTTTCGCTTAATAACGCGAACAACGGAGTCATCTACTCTTGTACGAATATCGCGATTATTAAGTACAAAGTAGTCTGCAATTTTCCCTAGTTGTTCTATTGCATCATTATTATCAATGACAATAGGCTGTCCGGAAATATTTCCGCTGGTCATTATAACGGCCGGGAGTTCAGGATCAGCAAGTAACATATGTTGTACAGGCGTAGAAGGCAACATTACACCCAAATTGGGGTTTTTGGGGGCCACCACTTCTGGCAACGTCTGAGAGCGTTTGCGCAAAAGAACGATAGGGCGAGGCCCGCTCTCAAGTAAAGAGATATCGTCAGGGGTCACAACTGCCCACCTGGCCGCGCTTTCACTGTCTGCAACCATAACAGCGAACGGTTTAGCATCACGTCGTTTACGGCGACGTAACTCTCGCACAGCATCGACATTGGATGCATCAACGACCAGATGAAAGCCGCCAAGACTCTTAATGGCAACAATAGCGCCTTCTTTTAGCCTGTCGATGGTAAAACGTATAATGTCACTGACTGAGATTGATACGCCATCTTTATCAGTTAACTGCAGTTGTGGTCCGCAAACAGGACACGCATTGGGTTGCGCATGATAACGGCGATCTTCAATATCATGATATTCCTTATTACATTGTGGACACATTATAAAAGATTGCATGGTCGTTTGTGCACGATCATAAGGCATTCCACAGATAATAGAATAACGCGGACCACAATTGGTACAATTTATAAAGGCATAACGATAACGATGATTGGACGGATCGTTCATTTCCCTCAGACAGTCTTTACATACATTTGAATCAGGGGGAACAATTGTATCCATATTGGATAAATTATTGCTTTTTCTGATATCAAAGCCTGAATAATACGGCGCTGGTTTTTCCAGTTCGACCTTATATATATCAGTGATCCGTGCCAGAGGCGGTGGCTGAGAGATCAGTTCATCAATTATGTTATTTATGGTCTGTGAAGATGCCTGCAGTTCAAGCAAAACACCTTCGGAATCATTAAGAACCCAACCGGTTGCACCATGCGTTCTGGCTAATCGATGAACAAAAGGTCTGAATCCTACTCCCTGGACAATGCCGCAAACTCGAAACCGGCAGGTGTCTTTTTTTTCAGAATCAACAGAGTCTTGGTAGTTCTGCACCGTAAAGTTCCTCAATAATAGTATGCGTTCCGTCAGATTCGACCATGCAGACTTCCGGCTGCGAGCCTGATTTAACCTCTCCAATAATCGCTGCCTTTTTACCAAAAGGATGAACGCGGAGTAATTCCAGAACATGCTCTGCCACATCTGGCTCAACAAACAGGCAAAGACATCCCTCATTGGCCAGATTAATGACATCCACACCTAACATATCAGCAGCCATAGCTGCCTCAGGCTGGACAGGCAACGCATCTTTATTAAAAACAATAGGGCATGAAGTGGCTCTGGCATATTCGTGCAATACTGCAGAAAGACCACCACGAGTAACGTCCCGCATGGAAGCTATTTTTCCTGTAGGAGTATTAAGCAAAATGTTTTCAATCATATGATTCAGCGGTGCACAGTCACTTAATATATTACGTTCAAACCCCAAACCTTCCCGAATCGATAAAAGATGAATAGAGTGATTCCCGATATAGCCACTCAGGATTATTTTCTGACCCGGCCTGACATGAGTTATCGAAACAGGAGGCCGCTCCAGCACGCCTATTCCGGCAGTATTGATAAAAAGCTGGTCAGCCTCGCCTTTTCCAACAACCTTGGTATCACCGGCAACAATTTTCACACCGGCTAAACGCGCTGTTTCACGAACGGATGCGATAATTTTTAATAAATCTGAGACAGGCATCCCGTCTTCAATGATCAGACTCAGCGTGAGATAAAGCGGGCGGGCTCCACTTACCGCCAGATCATTAACTGTGCCACACACGGCAATCTTACCAATATCGCCGTTGCCAAAGATAAGAGGAGTTACAACGAAAGAGTCGGTAGTGAAAGCAATTTTATTCGTTGGTAGATCCAACAAGGCGCTATCCTCCATCTCTCCCAGATAAGTTTCTTCCAATGTTTCTGAGATACGCTCAACCAGCTCTCTGCTTAATTTTGCACCTGTACCATGATCCAATATTATTGTTTCATTCAATGGCGCAAATAAATTCTCGCCAAGTTCGTTATCGGGCGTTGCTTCAGTCATTTTCATGCTGTTGTCCTTTCACCACGTTCAGGTAAATCACCAGTTTTCTCCAGTAACGACAGTATTTCAGTGGACGGGGCGACGGTTGCACAATATCCAGCAAGCCATTGAAGCGCTCTGTCGGTATCATCTGATGAGGGGGCAAAAACGCAGTCATCAGGAACCCAGACGTTATAACCACGGAAGAAGGCGTCTGCTGCTGTCGTCTGGACACATACGTGAGTTTGTAATCCGGTGACAATAACTGTTTTGACTCCAAGCTCCTGGAGTTTTTGATCTAATTGAGTTTCAAAGAAGCCACTATCCCTGCCTTTTACCACAATAAAATCTGATGGATGGTAAACGGTATTAATGATTTGATTGCTTGGTGTGCCCGCTATTGCTGGTATTCCAGCCGCGCGGTTTCGATATCGACGCTGAACAGCTGGGTCATCAGGATCATGAATAAGTTGCAGATGTATAACGGCTTGCCCCTGGTTTCTTACACCATCAAGAAATTTATTAAATGCTTTCAGCTTTTTATCAAGTTCTTGCGGGTCATTTGTTATTTTATAAGTAAATTCATATTGTAAATCATTTGTCAGAACAGCAATATTTGGCATCTTTATATCCTTATTAAATAATTTTAAATGTTAATAATTCATTCAGACATAAATGAAACACCCTGAAACTATCTGTACAGGGCTATGCCAGAAGATTAAAAATAAAAGGATGTTCATCAAATATAAAAATAATAGATTTTTATTCTCAGATAAAAACCTTGTATAACAATATGAACCATACAGGTATAGTATGTACAATTCCTTTTTTTCAAAAATTGATAAGCAACGGGAATGGATATGAAGCTGCTACGTGCCTTTGTAACACTTGCCAGATTAGGGAGCTATCATGATGCAGCTGAGGCCATGTACATCACTCAGCCAGCACTAACAAAGAAAATACAGTCTTTGGAAAAAATAACGGGGATTGCCCTTTTTCAACGGGGCCGTCAGGGAGCAAAACTGACAGAACCAGGAAAACAGCTTCTTTCCCGGGCTCAGAAATTGTTGAAACATTATGAAGAGTTTTCAGAATATGCACAAAATTTGCAAAAAGGAAGTTCAGGTAAGCTGACTCTTGGATTTGGGATATCCTCGTTTCAGTTAGCTCCCAGATGTGTAAGCCTCTTTCGGGAACAATACCCTGACGTTGAGGTATTACTTGATGATGTTCCTTCAGATGTGCAATGCCGTATGTTACTGGACGGGAAGCTTCTGGCTGGATTTACCCGAGAACCGTTAACAGATAAACTTAACTTCAGCCCACTGTTTACAGAAAGTCTGGTTTTGGCTATTCCAGCGGGATTTACACTTAAGTCGCAAAAGATTCAATCAATACTGAACCAATATCAACTGTTGCAAATGACCCCAGACAGAGGTCGGGGATTGGTTGAACAAACAGAAAAATTTCTGAAAGAAAACAATTACAAAGGTAAACCATCTTCTGCTGCAAACGATATCCATACTTTACTAGCTTTGGTTGCTACAGGGAACGGTGTGGCTTTACTACCCGCGGGAACCAACTATTTATTACCTAAGGGCGTATCACTTATTAGGCCAGAGGGTAATTATACCAAATGGAATATAGGAATTGCCTGGAACCCGCAAATAAATGATATTATCAGGGATAATTTTTTACAAATAGTAAACAATATTAGATTGAATCAGTATTGTGTTAATTAATATTACAAATTGAATAAAAAAGATTAGACTCAAGTCTCAACCTGATACAAACGGGCAACTTAGTGGACAAAAAATGCGACAGCACTGTTAATAATCCTGTCGCATGCAGTTAATTACTCCGCAGAATAAATTTTCATAAACAGAAATTTATTTTTGAAACGGGTAATCATCTCAACTGTATAGTCAATCCACCAGAATCAAAATCAACACTCAATTTATTCCTGTTATCAATAGGTTTTCCATCTATGTAAACAAGATTCAAAAGATATAGCGCATTAACATCATACTGGGTTCCAATTGAATGTGCGTTTAATCTTAGCACTGCTCCTGACCCTGATTTAAAATTGAACATGCCGGGCCAGCACTTACCTGTTGGGTTAATCACTTCCTTCACAGGGTTAATAGGGACGATATCAATCAATGGATTAATTGTTACCTTTGCATTACCTGACAATTGAATAATCTTACCTTTCCCATACCCTTGTAAAAATTGAGCTGTATGAATATCCACTGTCGAGTTATCAAAAGCATCTATCGCAACGAAATCACCTGTGTTGTTGTCTGGGATGTCATTATGGATAGACATTGTGAAAATATTACCATAAGATGAATCATGAAAAGATAAACTATTCGAAAGTTTTAATTCTGATTCAAGATGTTGATCCGACCTAACATTTAGTAAGAGTGAGGAATAATTATTAAAACGCAATCCCTCAGGTTCAATACCAGCACGATTAGGTGCTGAAATCGCATAGGCATGTACATCAAGAGTGCTATACCCTGATAGCGTTGCTTTATAAAATAAACCAATGCTATCAGCCAAAATGGAAAATTTCGAATTCTGCAAACCCGTAAAATCTGTGGATGTCGCTGTCTCTAACGATGACATTCCGAGAAAAACACCCTGTAGTTCTTCCAGTGTAACACGACTGTCGTCGTACAAGCTGAAAGCAATTTTGTATTCAGGGTAATATAGAGAGGAGTCAATTAACCTTTTATTTTTTAATTTCCTATTGCCTGAAATACGGAAATCAGCTTTTTCAAAAAATTTGAAACTGGAATCTTTAGGTGCCGCAGATTGTACAGCCCAGTTAATCTGGTTGGATTTTATACTATCCGGAATAAGAATAAGAGGGCCTGATTGAGTACCATCCATAGTTACACCGTAAACATCAAGTCCGCACCCTTGCATTTTATTAAATGTTTCTGCAGGTCCCTTCAACGTAGTTTCTCCGGCAGAACGAAAAGTTTGCTGATTATTAGAATCCCAGCTAAACGTGTCATCTGTATTTTGCATAATAACCTCTTTTCAAATAGAAATTTGCAACCCAAAACAATATCAGATTGCTGATGAACTACCTGTTTTTTCAGGTAGTGGAATAAAGTGTTAATTCATTTTCTCTGGACATGAAGTAAATTCACGGCGTTATTTGCCAGAATTTAGTCACAACGCTTTATCACTTTTCTGCGATCAAGATTTTCATTAACTGACAATCTTAAAAGCAGCTGCAATGATAATGACTTGAATACTTCATTCCAGAGCACTTTAACACCATGAATATTAATGCAATTAAAGAAGAGTTGTTGTTATTTGCAAGTTATATATTGATATGGAGTGGGTTATTTTAAAATGATCAGATATCATAGAAATGATTTTTATTATAAATCTGTGATATTGGTGATGACTTATGTTTAAATTTATCTATCTAACTGCATGATTAGCAGTCATTTTAACCAATAGGGTAAGGTAATTTACTCAGATAACGTCATGTATCTCTTCTGATATATAGGTTCAGACGCAGATAAATTTACCCGTTAAATACTTTAGACGGCATAGATATTAAAAAACAACCCGCCATTATGGCGGGTTGTTTTTTAATCTGATTATTCCTGCAACTCTGTCTACTCGGGCTTATGCCGTCTTCGTTATCGCAGATATGCTGATTATCAGGATAGTTAGCTCAACGCGATAACATTCGCGGCGGCCGGACCTTTGGCCCCATTCTCGATCGAGAACTCAACTTTCTGACCTTCATCTAAGGTGCGGAAATCGTTGCTCTGGATCGCAGAAAAGTGTACGAACACGTCTTTGCTGCCATCAGCAGGGGTGATAAATCCAAAACCTTTATCTGCGTTAAACCATTTTACTAAACCAGTCATTTTGTTAGACATAAATATTACCTTCTAAATTTGTGAGCCACACAACGCGGCAAGAATGTGATCTGTATAAAGATTTTGACTTACTAAGGCACTAAAGGAGGAGACTCACGAAGAAGGGTAATCGGAAGATAACACTGAACTGAGACTGCTTTACTAAAACTGCTTTCATAAGGTCTGTCTTGCAAACCAACGATGCTATTAACGCATATTCATTATAGTTATGCAACTTTTATTTTTCATTCATGTGTTCTATTTGTTGTGCGCCATTAACAAAGGTAAGCCAGAACGCCTGTTATCCCTTCTGTCGGTGGCTGGCTTTCAACGAAAGCCGTTGGAGCGTAAGGAGAGTCGTGAGCCCCATGATGTCCGGTAGTTCTCCTCACTATATAATGCCTGAAACCAGGCAGCGTGATGGTGAGTTACCATTCGACTATTTTACATATTCTGTGCCACCACGGCGGTTTAAAATTTCGACGTTTCTCGCACGAGCACCCTGTAACACATTTTTCTGAACAGAAAACACTCAAAACAGAATGATAGCCGGACATATATTATGTTCCGGCTATTTATTAATAGCTTACTTAATAGGTTCAGCAAGTGTCGTTCTACATTTTAATTATTTTTACTACCAAATGCTCATAGCAGTCGAGTATTCAAAAACAACCACGCCATTAATAAGATGGTCTGCTGGTTTTAAATTATAAGTTCTGGCGCCAGAGTCGCTCATTGTTTTACCATTAATAAGAATCCTGTGAGTATTTTCTGATTCAACGACAAAAGTACACATTTTATCGATATCCACAGTGAGATAAGACCGCTTACCTTCATTGATATTAACGCCATTACTATAAACAATAAGGTTAGTATTAGCATAATCCTGAATCGAAAGAATAATATGGCATTTTCCTTCCGGGGGCTCAGGGAATTTCTCAGGATTCATATATGTGAAATCAGTAAATTCTACGCTTTCAGTATGAATTTTCATAGTAAATACCCCAATTATATACCGGATATCCACCCCACCTAAAAAATCCACTTCAAGATTATACTTATCGTTAGTGTATCCTATTGTTTTATCTACATCTACCCCGCAGGGGTCATCTATCATATAGATATACCTATTTCTTGGACCTTTATCGACAACATCAATAGTACTATCCTGTACTGCACAAACAGTACCCATGCCGAATGAATACGTCGTATTGTAGTGGCATAGTGAATTTGGCCACCTGAATAGA
>NZ_RHJM01000054.1:0-1329 GCF_004212315.1 Escherichia sp. E10V5 | reverse complement strand
TGCGAATGTTGATCCCCGCGTTCATCAACCGTAGCTGCTCCAGTGATTCCGCCTGCTCCGGCATGGACTCCGGTAACTGACTGTAGTTTTGCAGCACATCGCGACGATAAGCGTAAATACCGACGTGTTTCAGGTAGCGAGCTTTTTCAGCATTACGCGGATACGGAATCGGCGAACGGCTGAAATAAAGTGCATCCTGGCGGGTATTTACCACCACTTTTACCGTGCTTGGCTCGGTCGCTTCTTCGGCAGAAATCGCGTGGCATAGCGTTGCCACTGGCAACGCGGGGTCATCACGCATTCCTTGCAGCAGCGTTTCTACATCCTGCGGACGAATCATTGGTTCATCGCCCTGCAAGTTAATGTAGATATCTGCATCGACTTTATGCATCACCTCGACCAGCCGATCGGTGCCGGATTCATGATCGTTGCGCGTCATGATGGCTTTCCCACCAAACGCCTGCACGGCCTGTTCAACGCGCGGGTCGTCTGTTGCCACCCAAACTTCCGCAACGCCTGCCACCTGTAACGCACGCTCGTAAACGTGCTGGATCATCGGTTTGCCAACAATATCGAGCAGTGGCTTACCCGGCAGGCGCGAGGAGCCGTAGCGGGCCGGAATGACAATAACTGCTTTGCTCATTTCAATTCCTTACAAAGACAGAATCACTTTTGCACCCACCGCCAGCTGATAGAGGATGGTGGAAATACCACGGGTAACTTCAATGTTTTTCGATTCATATTTCGGCAGAACCATAATCTCATCGCCCGGCTTGAGTGAATCCACATCTTCCGCGTTGACGGCAGCACCGTTCTGACGAATGACGATAATTCTGGCGTTACCCGATTTTTGCGTCAGGCCACCGCATTTCTCGATGTAATCCTCGGTGGTCATTCCCTTCTGCCAGCTCACCGCGTTCGGGAACAGCACCTCGCCATGAACCATAACCAGCGATGTTTTCTCCGGAATATTGATGACGTCGCCATCTTCCAGCAGAACAGAATCAATATTGGACTCGTTGAGGATCACTTCACCTTTCGGAACCACGGTGCGCGCTTTCGCCACAAAGCGGCTGATCAGTTGTGCTTCCTGCATTCGCAGGCTGGCTTCTTCTTTGGTGGAAGACTGGGCGGAAAGAGATGCTTCCTCCAGCTTTTGCAGCGAGAGATTCAGCATCTCTTTCTGACGCTGGGCCACTGATGGGCGATAAAGCTGAACCGCGTTCATCTGCGACATACTGTTCGGGCGGACTTTTTCCAGAACCGCACGCATGGTGGAGCCATATGGCAGCACCATGGCATGTTCGCCAGAGTGCGCGCCTTCAACCC
>NZ_RHJM01000053.1:0-1211 GCF_004212315.1 Escherichia sp. E10V5 | reverse complement strand
TGATCTCCTCCCTGAAAACAGTACCAGTCTAAACTGAAGTCTCCGGTCTTTCTTCCTGCTAACAGAGAGGCTTATTACCATGAAAAAGACCCGTTATACCGAAGAACAGATTGCGTTTGCGCTGAAACAGGCCGAAACCGGCACCCGCGTAGGGGAAGTCTGCAGAAAGATGGGTATTTCTGAGGCCACCTTTTACAACTGGAAGAAGAAATTTGCCGGTCTGGGCGTGACGGAACTGCGGCGTCTGCGGCAACTGGAGGATGAAAATCAGCGGCTGAAGAAACTGGTGGCCGATCTGAGTCTGGATAAGGAGATGTTGCAGGAGGTACTGAAACAAAAGTTCTGAGGCCGGCTCAGAAGCGCCAGGCGGTGCATTTCCTGCAGGAAGCATACCGCATCAGTGTCCGCCGGGGATGCGGGTTGCTGATGCAGAGCAGAACTGTCTACCACTGGCAGAGCCGGCGTGACGATCGGGCGATAACCCAGCGTATCCGGGAGATCGCGGAAACCCGGATACGGTATGGTTGTCCGCGTATTCATATCCAGCTGCGGCGGGAGGGCTGGCTTGTTAACCATAAGAAAACACACCGGATTTACTGTCTGGAAGGCCTCAACCTGCGCAGAAAGCGCCCCCGCAGACATGTCAGTGCAGCACATCGCCAGCAACGTCCGGTCCTGACGCATATCGATCAGTGCTGGAGTATGGATTTCGTGTCGGATAATCTGTTTAACGGACGGCGTTTCCGGGCGCTGACTGTAGTCGATAATTTTAGTCGGGAGTGTCTGGCGATCCATGCCGGAAAGTCGCTGAAAGGCGAGGATGTGGTCGGTGTGATGGAAGGGTTGCGGGTGCTGGGTAAGCGCCTGCCAGTACGTATTCAGACAGATAACGGCAGCGAGTTTATCTCAAAAAGTCTGGATAAATGGGCGTATGAACACGGCGTGACCCTGGACTTCTCGCGCCCCGGAAAGCCGACAGATAACCCGTTCATTGAATCATTTAACGGCAGTCTGCGGGATGAATGCCTGAACATTCACTGGTTCCTGTCACTGGAAGATGCGCAGGACAAACTCGACAGCTGGCGCAGGGAATATAATCATGAAAGGACACATTCATCATTAAATGACATGACTCCGGCTGAATTCATCCGAAGTCTCCGGAAAGACGAAGATCTCTGATTTAGCACTGCACTGATTTTGGGCCAGGGTCA
>NZ_RHJM01000052.1:0-1429 GCF_004212315.1 Escherichia sp. E10V5 | reverse complement strand
CAATGCCGTTCACTTAAGCGGAGCGGTGCTGCGTTTCACCGGATAACGGGTTTTTGATATCTTAACTGCCCTCGGCCTTGATGGTCGGGGGCGTTTTGTTATGAACACAGCTTCCAGAGCACCCCGCAGATGCTCCAGTCGTTTCGGGATAGTCCCCGGTGATGCCGTATTTCCCAGCACTATCATTTCTGTCGCGATAAACTGGAACGCGAACTTAAAGCTGATTTCTGACGCCGCTTTTTTGTGTTTCTCAGCCGCTTTTGTTGCCTCACGCCGTATCAGGTTGTAAGCCAGCAACATGCCCCACACCTCCTGCTCCAGCAACTCAACCTTACGGCTTCTCAGCACCAGGGCATTGTTCAGTAGGCTGCTTTTCAGGTTTCTGAACCCGACTTCGATTTCCCATCGTGAATGGTAAAGTTCCGCCACCTCTTTTGCTTTGTAGCGGTCTGCCGGGAGTGATGTCAGCACCATTTTCTCCACACCGTTCACCTCATAAGTCACCGCCCGGGCGTACCAGAACTCTGGCAGTGCAGGATTTTTTTTCCTCGCCTGCAGTGATACCTTCAGTTTCAGAAGCCTGTCTCCGGGACCGTAACTTTCTTCTGTTTCTGCCGCGATATTCTTCCACGCAGGCAGTAGCCAGTGGCGGTTACAACCCTGCCGGTTCAGCGTCAGCAGCAGGTCTGCGCTGTAAAAGAGCTTGTCAAACAGTGTAACGGAGTTATCCGGGATGGTGGCGAGCATGGAGTGGGCCAGCACGGTTTCGCTCCGCCGGTAAGGCGCGGTCACGGCATTCAGCAGAACGTGACTTCCCAGATTCATTAATGCCACCAGACGCATAACCGGGTAGGCGCTCTGCCGCTCAGTGGATGTGTTGGCAGAGCCATAATATTCACGCAACTCAGGTTCATCAGGTGTCCTGAACTGTGCGCCATCAATGGCAAAAAGTTGCAGGCCGTGCCAGTCATCCTTCAGGTAACGTTCCGCGCCCCATGTCTGTGCGGTCTGGCGGAAGAGCCATTCCACCGGGGCGGCCCCCACGCGCTGACGCGCCTGGGTGACAGCGCTGCGGGCCAGCAGGTTCATCCCCGCTTCGCCATCCGCGCTCAGGTTCAGACGGCGAACCACATCGGTAATTGGCTCATTGCGGAAGAAGGCCATGGCCACCACCATCCAGATAACCATGTCTCCCGGTAAACGACGGCGGCGCACGGTCGCATAAGCAGAAAGCGTCAGGCAGTGCTGTATCCACTCGACGGGAAGGTGCTCTGCAAACAGTTGTGCAGAGGGCGGTGGCATAAGCGGATGGTCACTGAAATCGAGCAGATCATTGAGAAGTGGCATAAGAAAACGGCTCCCTGTTGTGGAAGCCGTTATAGTGCCGCAGTTTAAGGATCGGTCAACCGATCCTTAACTGATCGGCATT
>NZ_RHJM01000051.1:0-1253 GCF_004212315.1 Escherichia sp. E10V5 | reverse complement strand
TGTAGTGGATCGGTAATTCAGGACACCTCGAAATCCTGTTAATGTTAAAACAGTGAAAATGAGGTGATGCATGATCAAAACTCGTCGGACTAAACGTACCTTTTCCCCGGAGTTCAGGCTTGAAGCTATCGAACAGGTGGTTAAATACCAGCGTGATGTCAGAGAAGTCGCGCTGGCACTCGAGCTCAACCCTGACCATTTGCGTAAATGGATACGGTTGTATAAGCAGGAACTTCAGGGTATTGAGCCCGCTGGTAATGCTATTACCCCTGAACAGCGCGAAATTCAGCAGCTTAAAGCGCAGATAAAGCGCCTTGAGATGGAAAAAGAAATACTAAAGCAGGCTGCCGTGCTGATGAGCGAAATCCCCGGGAAGCTGTCGCGCTAATCACACGGCTGAAAGCAAAGTGGCCAGTGCGGGTTCTTTGTCATTTATTCGGTATTCACCGTAGCGTTTATTACGCGCAGGTGAAGCGTCCTGTTAATGTGCAAAGAATTGAATTACGAAGTCGGGTGAGGGCTTTCCATGCTCTCAGTCGTGGCGCAGCCGGTAGCCGGGCAATCAGTCAGATGTTGCGCCAGAGTGGCGTTGATGCAGGCCGGTGGCTGGCACGACGACTGATGCGGGAATGCGGGCTGACAAGTCGACAGCCGGTTAAACATCACTACCGGGTAAACGAAGACAAAAGTCCGCCATTGCCAAATTTACTGAACAGGCAATTTAACCCCGCCGCACCAAACCGCGTCTGGTGCGGCGACATCAGTTTTATTCGCCTGCAGGACAAATGGTGTTATCTCGCGCTCGTTGTTGATTTATATTCACGGCGGATTATCGGTTCAGCCCTCTCATTAACCGCTGATGCTGAGTTGGTGTGCAGGGCTTTGCGTAATGCACTGGAAACACGACCGCGTGATGGCCGCCTGCTGTTTCATTCAGATCAAGGTGTTCAGTATAAAAGCAATAAATACAGAAAGTTACTCTGGCGTTATGGGGTAATGCAAAGTATGAGTCGCAGAGGGAATTGCCTGGATAATTCGCCGATGGAAAGAGTCTTTCGCAGCCTTAAAAGTGAATGGCTTCCGAAAGGTGGTTATGGTTATTTTAGCCATGCGGTACGCGATATAAACCAGTGGATTAATGGTTATTACAACGTTTATCGACCTCACACGAACAACGATGGTTTACCGCCTTGCTTACATGAAGAAAAGTGGAAACAGGTTATCCCGGTGTCCTGATTTTGTGATCCACTACA
>NZ_RHJM01000050.1:0-31733 GCF_004212315.1 Escherichia sp. E10V5 | reverse complement strand
TATGTTAAAAACATGATCACCGGTGCTGCTCAGATGGACGGCGCGATCCTGGTAGTTGCTGCGACTGACGGCCCGATGCCGCAGACTCGTGAGCACATCCTGCTGGGTCGTCAGGTAGGCGTTCCGTACATCATCGTGTTCCTGAACAAATGCGACATGGTTGATGACGAAGAGCTGCTGGAACTGGTTGAAATGGAAGTTCGTGAACTTCTGTCTCAGTACGACTTCCCGGGCGACGACACTCCGATCGTTCGTGGTTCTGCTCTGAAAGCGCTGGAAGGCGACGCAGAGTGGGAAGCGAAAATCCTGGAACTGGCTGGCTTCCTGGATTCTTACATTCCGGAACCAGAGCGTGCGATTGACAAGCCGTTCCTGCTGCCGATCGAAGACGTATTCTCCATCTCCGGTCGTGGTACCGTTGTTACCGGTCGTGTAGAACGCGGTATCATCAAAGTTGGTGAAGAAGTTGAAATCGTTGGTATCAAAGAGACTCAGAAGTCTACCTGTACTGGCGTTGAAATGTTCCGCAAACTGCTGGACGAAGGTCGTGCTGGTGAGAACGTAGGTGTTCTGCTGCGTGGTATCAAACGTGAAGAAATCGAACGTGGTCAGGTACTGGCTAAGCCGGGCACCATCAAGCCGCACACCAAGTTCGAATCTGAAGTGTACATTCTGTCCAAAGATGAAGGCGGCCGTCATACTCCGTTCTTCAAAGGCTACCGTCCGCAGTTCTACTTCCGTACTACTGACGTGACTGGTACCATCGAACTGCCGGAAGGCGTAGAGATGGTAATGCCGGGCGACAACATCAAAATGGTTGTTACCCTGATCCACCCGATCGCGATGGACGACGGTCTGCGTTTCGCAATCCGTGAAGGCGGCCGTACCGTTGGCGCGGGCGTTGTAGCAAAAGTTCTGAGCTAATTGCCGATAACATTTGACGCAATGCGCACTAAAAGGGCATCATTTGATGCCCTTTTTGCACGCTTTCGTACCAGAACCTGGCTCATCAGTGATTTTCTTTGTCATAATCATTGCTGAGACAGGCTCTGTTGAGGGCGTATAATCCGAAAAGCTAATACGCGTTTCGATTTGGTTTGCCTCGCGATCGCGGGGTGAAAATGTTTGTAGAATACTTCTGACAGGTTGGTTTATGAGTGCGAATACCGAAGCTCAAGGAAGCGGGCGCGGCCTGGAAGCGATGAAGTGGGTCGTTGTGGTGGCATTGCTCCTGGTGGCAATTGTCGGCAACTACCTTTATCGCGACATTATGCTGCCGCTGCGTGCGCTGGCCGTAGTAATTCTGATTGCTGCAGCGGGTGGTGTCGCGCTGTTAACGACAAAAGGTAAAGCAACCGTTGCTTTTGCCCGTGAAGCGCGTACCGAAGTCCGTAAGGTCATTTGGCCGACTCGCCAGGAAACATTGCACACCACGCTGATTGTGGCTGCGGTTACCGCAGTAATGTCACTGATCCTGTGGGGACTGGATGGTATTCTGGTTCGCCTGGTATCCTTTATCACTGGCCTGAGGTTCTGAGATGTCTGAAGCTCCTAAAAAGCGCTGGTACGTCGTTCAGGCGTTTTCCGGTTTTGAAGGCCGCGTAGCAACATCGCTGCGTGAGCATATCAAATTACACAACATGGAAGATTTATTTGGTGAAGTCATGGTACCAACCGAAGAAGTGGTTGAAATCCGTGGCGGTCAGCGTCGCAAAAGCGAACGCAAATTCTTCCCTGGTTACGTCCTCGTTCAGATGGTGATGAACGACGCTAGCTGGCACCTGGTGCGCAGCGTACCGCGTGTGATGGGCTTCATCGGCGGTACTTCCGATCGTCCTGCGCCAATCAGCGATAAAGAAGTCGATGCGATTATGAACCGCCTGCAGCAGGTCGGTGATAAGCCGCGTCCGAAAACGCTGTTTGAACCGGGTGAAATGGTCCGTGTTAATGATGGTCCGTTCGCTGACTTCAACGGTGTTGTTGAAGAAGTGGATTACGAGAAATCTCGTCTGAAAGTGTCTGTTTCTATCTTCGGTCGTGCGACCCCGGTAGAACTTGACTTCAGCCAGGTTGAAAAAGCCTAACCCAGCGATCAAAAAAGCGGCGATTTAATCGTTGCACAAGGCGCGAGATTGGAATACAATTTCGCGCCTTTTGTTTTTATGGGCCTTGCCCGTAAAACGATTTTTTATATCACGGGGAGCCTCTCAGAGGCGTTATTACCCAACTTGAGGAATTTATAATGGCTAAGAAAGTACAAGCCTATGTCAAGCTGCAGGTTGCAGCTGGTATGGCTAACCCGAGTCCGCCAGTAGGTCCGGCTCTGGGTCAGCAGGGCGTAAACATCATGGAATTCTGCAAAGCGTTCAACGCAAAAACTGATTCCATCGAAAAAGGTCTGCCGATTCCGGTAGTAATCACCGTTTACGCTGACCGTTCTTTCACTTTCGTTACCAAGACTCCGCCGGCAGCAGTTCTGCTGAAAAAAGCGGCTGGTATCAAGTCTGGTTCCGGTAAGCCGAACAAAGACAAAGTGGGTAAAATTTCCCGCGCTCAGCTGCAGGAAATCGCGCAGACCAAAGCTGCCGACATGACTGGTGCCGACATTGAAGCGATGACTCGCTCCATCGAAGGTACTGCACGTTCCATGGGCCTGGTAGTGGAGGACTAAGAAATGGCTAAACTGACCAAGCGCATGCGTGTTATCCGCGAGAAAGTTGATGCGACCAAACAATACGACATCAACGAAGCTATCGCTCTGCTGAAAGAGCTGGCGACTGCTAAATTCGTAGAAAGCGTGGACGTTGCTGTTAACCTCGGCATCGACGCTCGTAAATCTGACCAGAACGTACGTGGTGCAACTGTACTGCCGCACGGTACTGGCCGTTCCGTTCGCGTAGCCGTATTTACCCAGGGTGCAAACGCTGAAGCTGCTAAAGCTGCAGGCGCTGAACTGGTAGGTATGGAAGATCTGGCTGACCAGATCAAGAAAGGCGAAATGAACTTTGACGTTGTTATTGCTTCTCCGGATGCAATGCGCGTTGTTGGCCAGCTGGGCCAGGTTCTGGGTCCGCGCGGCCTGATGCCAAACCCGAAAGTGGGTACTGTAACGCCGAACGTTGCTGAAGCGGTTAAAAACGCTAAAGCTGGCCAGGTTCGTTACCGTAACGACAAAAACGGCATCATCCACACCACCATCGGTAAAGTGGACTTTGACGCTGACAAACTGAAAGAAAACCTGGAAGCTCTGCTGGTTGCGCTGAAAAAAGCAAAACCGACTCAGGCGAAAGGCGTGTACATCAAGAAAGTTAGCATCTCCACCACCATGGGTGCAGGTGTTGCAGTTGACCAGGCTGGCCTGAGCGCTTCTGTAAACTAATGCCTTTACGTGGGCGGTGATTTTGTCTACAATCTTACCCCCACGTATAATGCTTAATGCAGACGTATATCCGAGATATTCGGGTTGTGGCAAGGCGGCAACTGAGTGAGTCGCCAGGAGCATAGCTAACTATGTGACTGGTGCGAACGAAGGAAGCCAACGCCGCCACAAGCTGAATAGCGACGGATAGAAAAGATTTGTTCGTTGGAGCCTGGCCTATCCAGGCCTCCGTCGAAGACCGCAGGAGTTTCGCAAGAAACTTAATCCCCTGCGTAGACGGTGACAGAACGCTAAGATTATTCTTTTATATTCTGGCTTGTTTCTGCTCACCGTAATTAAGACGCTCTCTCCGTTTGGAGGAGTGAAGTGAGTTCCAGAGATTTTCTCTGGCAAACATCCAGGAGCAAAGCTAATGGCTTTAAATCTTCAAGACAAACAAGCGATTGTTGCTGAAGTCAGCGAAGTAGCCAAAGGCGCGCTGTCTGCAGTAGTTGCGGATTCCCGTGGCGTAACTGTAGATAAAATGACTGAACTGCGTAAAGCAGGTCGCGAAGCTGGCGTATACATGCGTGTTGTTCGTAACACCCTGCTGCGCCGTGCTGTTGAAGGTACTCCGTTCGAGTGCCTGAAAGACGCGTTTGTTGGTCCGACCCTGATTGCATACTCTATGGAACACCCGGGCGCTGCTGCTCGTCTGTTCAAAGAGTTCGCGAAAGCGAATGCAAAATTTGAGGTCAAAGCCGCTGCCTTTGAAGGTGAGCTGATCCCGGCGTCTCAGATCGACCGCCTGGCAACTCTGCCGACCTACGAAGAAGCAATTGCACGCCTGATGGCAACCATGAAAGAAGCTTCGGCTGGCAAACTGGTTCGTACTCTGGCTGCTGTACGCGATGCGAAAGAAGCTGCTTAATCGCAGTTATCTTTTTAACGCATTCGCTTACGTATAAACTTATTCTGATATTCAGGAACAATTTAAATGTCTATCACTAAAGATCAAATCATTGAAGCAGTTGCAGCTATGTCTGTAATGGACGTTGTAGAACTGATCTCTGCAATGGAAGAAAAATTCGGTGTTTCCGCTGCTGCTGCTGTAGCTGTAGCTGCTGGCCCGGTTGAAGCTGCTGAAGAAAAAACTGAATTCGACGTAATTCTGAAAGCTGCTGGCGCTAACAAAGTTGCTGTTATCAAAGCAGTACGTGGCGCAACTGGCCTGGGTCTGAAAGAAGCGAAAGACCTGGTAGAATCTGCACCGGCTGCTCTGAAAGAAGGCGTGAGCAAAGATGACGCAGAAGCACTGAAAAAATCCCTGGAAGAAGCTGGCGCTGAAGTTGAAGTTAAATAAGCCAACCCTTCCGGTTGCAGCCTGAGAAATCAGGCTGATGGCTGGTGACTTTTTGGTCACCAGCCTTTTTGCGCTGTAAGGCGCCAGTAGCGTTTCACACTGTTTGACTACTGCTGTGCCTTTCAATGCTTGTTTCTATCGACGACTTAATATACTGCGACAGGACGCCCGTTCTGTGTAAATCGCAATGAAATGGTTTAAGCGTGATAGCAACAGGCATTGCGGAAAGTGTTCCATTTTCCGGTCAACAAAATAGTGTTGCACAAACTGTCCGCTCAATGGACAGATGGGTCGACTTGTCAGCGAGCTGAGGAACCCTATGGTTTACTCCTATACCGAGAAAAAACGTATTCGTAAGGATTTTGGTAAACGTCCACAAGTTCTGGATGTACCTTATCTCCTTTCTATCCAGCTTGACTCGTTTCAGAAATTTATCGAGCAAGATCCTGAAGGGCAGTATGGTCTGGAAGCTGCTTTCCGTTCCGTATTCCCGATTCAGAGCTACAGCGGTAATTCCGAGCTGCAATACGTCAGCTACCGCCTTGGCGAACCGGTGTTTGACGTCCAGGAATGTCAAATCCGTGGCGTGACCTATTCCGCACCGCTGCGCGTTAAACTGCGTCTGGTGATCTATGAGCGCGAAGCGCCGGAAGGCACCGTAAAAGACATTAAAGAACAAGAAGTCTACATGGGCGAAATTCCGCTCATGACAGACAACGGTACCTTTGTTATCAACGGTACTGAGCGTGTTATCGTTTCCCAGCTGCACCGTAGTCCGGGCGTCTTCTTTGACTCCGACAAAGGTAAAACCCACTCTTCGGGTAAAGTGCTGTATAACGCGCGCATCATCCCTTACCGTGGTTCCTGGCTGGACTTCGAATTCGATCCGAAGGACAACCTGTTCGTACGTATCGACCGTCGCCGTAAACTGCCTGCGACCATCATTCTGCGCGCCCTGAACTACACCACAGAGCAGATCCTCGACCTGTTCTTTGAAAAAGTTATCTTTGAAATCCGTGATAACAAGCTGCAGATGGAACTGGTGCCGGAACGCCTGCGTGGTGAAACCGCATCTTTTGACATCGAAGCTAACGGTAAAGTGTACGTAGAAAAAGGCCGCCGTATTACTGCGCGCCATATTCGCCAGCTGGAAAAAGACGACGTCAAACTGATCGAAGTCCCGGTTGAGTACATCGCAGGTAAAGTGGTTGCTAAAGACTATATTGATGAGTCTACCGGCGAGCTGATCTGCGCAGCGAACATGGAGCTGAGCCTGGATCTGCTGGCTAAGCTGAGCCAGTCTGGTCACAAGCGTATCGAAACGCTGTTCACCAACGATCTGGATCACGGCCCATATATCTCTGAAACCTTACGTGTCGACCCAACTAACGACCGTCTGAGCGCACTGGTAGAAATCTACCGCATGATGCGTCCTGGCGAGCCGCCGACTCGTGAAGCTGCTGAAAGCCTGTTTGAGAACCTGTTCTTCTCCGAAGACCGTTATGACCTGTCTGCGGTTGGTCGTATGAAGTTCAACCGTTCTCTGCTGCGCGAAGAAATCGAAGGTTCCGGTATCCTGAGCAAAGACGACATCATTGATGTTATGAAAAAGCTCATCGATATCCGTAACGGTAAAGGCGAAGTCGATGATATCGACCACCTCGGCAACCGTCGTATCCGTTCCGTTGGCGAAATGGCGGAAAACCAGTTCCGCGTTGGCCTGGTACGTGTAGAGCGTGCGGTGAAAGAGCGTCTGTCTCTGGGCGATCTGGATACCCTGATGCCTCAGGATATGATCAACGCCAAGCCGATTTCTGCAGCAGTGAAAGAGTTCTTCGGTTCCAGCCAGCTGTCTCAGTTTATGGACCAGAACAACCCGCTGTCTGAGATTACGCACAAACGTCGTATCTCCGCACTCGGCCCAGGCGGTCTGACCCGTGAACGTGCAGGCTTCGAAGTTCGAGACGTACACCCGACTCACTACGGTCGCGTATGTCCAATCGAAACCCCTGAAGGTCCGAACATCGGTCTGATCAACTCTCTGTCCGTGTACGCACAGACTAACGAATACGGCTTCCTTGAGACTCCGTATCGTAAAGTGACCGACGGTGTTGTAACTGACGAAATTCACTACCTGTCTGCTATCGAAGAAGGCAACTACGTTATCGCCCAGGCGAACTCCAACCTGGATGAAGAAGGCCACTTCGTAGAAGACCTGGTAACTTGCCGTAGTAAAGGCGAATCCAGCTTGTTCAGTCGCGACCAGGTTGACTACATGGACGTATCCACCCAGCAGGTGGTATCCGTCGGTGCGTCCCTGATCCCGTTCCTGGAACACGATGACGCCAACCGTGCATTGATGGGTGCGAACATGCAACGTCAGGCCGTTCCGACTCTGCGCGCTGATAAGCCGCTGGTTGGTACGGGTATGGAACGTGCTGTTGCCGTTGACTCCGGTGTAACTGCGGTAGCTAAACGTGGTGGTGTCGTTCAGTACGTGGATGCTTCCCGTATCGTTATCAAAGTTAACGAAGACGAGATGTATCCGGGCGAAGCAGGTATCGACATCTACAACCTGACCAAATACACCCGTTCTAACCAGAACACCTGTATCAACCAGATGCCGTGTGTGTCTCTGGGTGAACCGGTTGAACGTGGCGACGTGCTGGCAGACGGTCCGTCCACCGACCTCGGTGAACTGGCGCTTGGTCAGAACATGCGCGTAGCGTTCATGCCGTGGAATGGTTACAACTTCGAAGACTCCATCCTCGTATCCGAGCGTGTTGTTCAGGAAGACCGTTTCACCACCATCCACATTCAGGAACTGGCGTGTGTGTCCCGTGACACCAAGCTGGGGCCGGAAGAGATCACCGCTGACATCCCGAACGTGGGTGAAGCTGCGCTCTCCAAACTGGATGAATCCGGTATCGTTTACATTGGTGCGGAAGTGACCGGTGGCGACATTCTGGTTGGTAAGGTAACGCCGAAAGGTGAAACTCAGCTGACCCCAGAAGAAAAACTGCTGCGTGCGATCTTCGGTGAGAAAGCGTCTGACGTTAAAGACTCTTCTCTGCGCGTACCAAACGGTGTATCCGGTACGGTTATCGACGTTCAGGTCTTTACTCGCGATGGCGTAGAAAAAGACAAGCGTGCGCTGGAAATCGAAGAAATGCAGCTCAAACAGGCGAAGAAAGACCTGTCTGAAGAACTGCAGATCCTCGAAGCGGGTCTGTTCAGCCGTATCCGTGCTGTGCTGGTAGCCGGTGGCGTTGAAGCTGAGAAGCTCGACAAACTGCCGCGCGATCGCTGGCTGGAGCTGGGCCTGACCGACGAAGAGAAACAAAATCAGCTGGAACAGCTGGCTGAGCAGTATGACGAACTGAAACACGAGTTCGAGAAGAAACTCGAAGCGAAACGCCGCAAAATCACCCAGGGCGACGATTTGGCACCGGGCGTGCTGAAGATTGTTAAGGTATATCTGGCGGTTAAACGCCGTATCCAGCCTGGTGACAAGATGGCAGGTCGTCACGGTAACAAGGGTGTAATTTCTAAGATCAACCCGATCGAAGATATGCCTTACGATGAAAACGGTACGCCGGTAGACATCGTACTGAACCCGCTGGGCGTACCGTCTCGTATGAACATCGGTCAGATCCTCGAAACCCACCTGGGTATGGCTGCGAAAGGTATCGGCGACAAGATCAACGCCATGCTGAAACAGCAGCAAGAAGTCGCGAAACTGCGCGAATTCATCCAGCGTGCGTACGATCTGGGCGCTGACGTTCGTCAGAAAGTTGACCTGAGTACCTTCAGCGATGAAGAAGTTATGCGTCTGGCTGAAAACCTGCGCAAAGGTATGCCAATCGCAACGCCGGTGTTCGACGGTGCGAAAGAAGCAGAAATTAAAGAACTGCTGAAACTTGGCGACCTGCCGACTTCTGGTCAGATCCGCCTGTACGACGGCCGCACTGGTGAACAGTTCGAACGTCCGGTAACCGTCGGTTACATGTACATGCTGAAACTGAACCACCTGGTCGACGACAAGATGCACGCGCGTTCCACCGGTTCTTACAGCCTGGTTACTCAGCAGCCGCTGGGTGGTAAGGCTCAGTTCGGTGGTCAGCGTTTCGGGGAGATGGAAGTGTGGGCGCTGGAAGCATACGGCGCAGCATACACCCTGCAGGAAATGCTCACCGTTAAGTCTGATGACGTGAACGGTCGTACTAAGATGTATAAAAACATCGTGGACGGCAACCATCAGATGGAGCCGGGCATGCCAGAATCCTTCAACGTATTGTTGAAAGAGATTCGTTCGCTGGGTATCAACATCGAACTGGAAGACGAGTAATTCTCGCTCAAACAGGTCACTGCTGTCGGGATAAAACCCGGCAGCGGATTGTGCTAACTCCGACGGGAGCAAATCCGTGAAAGATTTATTAAAGTTTCTGAAAGCGCAGACTAAAACCGAAGAGTTTGATGCGATCAAAATTGCTCTGGCTTCGCCAGACATGATCCGTTCATGGTCTTTCGGTGAAGTTAAAAAGCCGGAAACCATCAACTACCGTACGTTCAAACCAGAACGTGACGGCCTTTTCTGCGCCCGTATCTTTGGGCCGGTAAAAGATTACGAGTGCCTGTGCGGTAAGTACAAGCGCCTGAAACACCGTGGCGTCATCTGTGAGAAGTGCGGCGTTGAAGTGACCCAGACTAAAGTACGCCGTGAGCGTATGGGCCACATCGAACTGGCTTCCCCGACTGCGCACATCTGGTTCCTGAAATCGCTGCCGTCCCGTATCGGCCTGCTGCTCGATATGCCGCTGCGCGATATCGAACGCGTACTGTACTTCGAATCCTATGTGGTTATCGAAGGCGGTATGACCAACCTGGAGCGCCAGCAGATCCTGACTGAAGAGCAGTATCTGGACGCACTGGAAGAGTTCGGTGACGAATTCGACGCGAAAATGGGTGCGGAAGCAATCCAGGCTCTGCTGAAGAGCATGGATCTGGAGCAAGAGTGCGAACAGCTGCGTGAAGAGCTGAACGAAACCAACTCCGAAACCAAGCGTAAAAAGCTGACCAAGCGTATCAAACTGCTGGAAGCGTTCGTTCAGTCTGGTAACAAACCAGAGTGGATGATCCTGACCGTTCTGCCGGTACTGCCGCCAGATCTGCGTCCGCTGGTTCCGCTGGATGGTGGTCGTTTCGCGACTTCTGACCTGAACGATCTGTATCGTCGCGTCATTAACCGTAACAACCGTCTGAAACGTCTGCTGGATCTGGCTGCGCCGGACATCATCGTACGTAACGAAAAACGTATGCTGCAGGAAGCGGTAGACGCCCTGCTGGATAACGGTCGTCGCGGTCGTGCGATCACCGGTTCTAACAAGCGTCCTCTGAAATCTTTGGCCGACATGATCAAAGGTAAACAGGGTCGT
This sequence comes from Escherichia sp. E10V5, assembly GCF_004212315.1. Classification (NCBI taxonomy): domain Bacteria; kingdom Pseudomonadati; phylum Pseudomonadota; class Gammaproteobacteria; order Enterobacterales; family Enterobacteriaceae; genus Escherichia; species Escherichia sp. E10V5. The sequence continues at coordinate 21,577 of NZ_RHJM01000050.1, read as the reverse complement.
TTCCGTCAGAACCTGCTCGGTAAGCGTGTTGACTACTCCGGTCGTTCTGTAATCACCGTAGGTCCATACCTGCGTCTGCATCAGTGCGGTCTGCCGAAGAAAATGGCGCTGGAGCTGTTCAAACCGTTCATCTACGGCAAGCTGGAACTGCGTGGTCTTGCTACCACCATCAAAGCTGCGAAGAAAATGGTTGAGCGCGAAGAAGCTGTCGTTTGGGATATCCTGGACGAAGTTATCCGCGAACACCCGGTACTGCTGAACCGTGCACCGACTCTGCACCGTCTGGGTATCCAGGCATTTGAACCGGTACTGATCGAAGGTAAAGCTATCCAGCTGCACCCGCTGGTTTGTGCGGCATATAACGCCGACTTCGATGGTGACCAGATGGCTGTTCACGTACCGCTGACGCTGGAAGCCCAGCTGGAAGCGCGTGCGCTGATGATGTCTACCAACAACATCCTGTCCCCGGCGAACGGCGAACCAATCATCGTTCCGTCTCAGGACGTTGTACTGGGTCTGTACTACATGACCCGTGACTGTGTTAACGCCAAAGGCGAAGGCATGGTGCTGACTGGTCCGAAAGAAGCAGAACGTCTGTATCGCTCTGGTCTGGCTTCTCTGCATGCGCGCGTTAAAGTGCGTATCACCGAGTATGAAAAAGATGCTAACGGTGAATTAGTAGCGAAAACCAGCCTGATAGACACGACTGTTGGCCGTGCCATTCTGTGGATGATTGTACCGAAAGGTCTGCCTTACTCCATCGTCAACCAGGCGCTGGGTAAAAAAGCAATCTCCAAAATGCTGAACACCTGCTACCGCATTCTCGGTCTGAAACCGACCGTTATTTTTGCGGACCAGATCATGTACACCGGCTTTGCATATGCAGCGCGTTCTGGTGCATCTGTTGGTATCGATGACATGGTCATCCCGGAGAAGAAACACGAAATCATCTCCGAGGCAGAAGCAGAAGTTGCTGAAATTCAGGAGCAGTTCCAGTCTGGTCTGGTAACTGCGGGCGAACGCTACAACAAAGTTATCGATATCTGGGCTGCGGCGAACGATCGTGTATCCAAAGCGATGATGGATAACCTGCAAACTGAAACCGTTATTAACCGTGACGGTCAGGAAGAGAAGCAGGTTTCCTTCAACAGCATCTACATGATGGCCGACTCCGGTGCGCGTGGTTCTGCGGCACAGATTCGTCAGCTTGCTGGTATGCGTGGTCTGATGGCGAAGCCGGATGGCTCCATCATCGAAACGCCAATCACCGCGAACTTCCGTGAAGGTCTGAACGTACTCCAGTACTTCATCTCCACCCACGGTGCTCGTAAAGGTCTGGCGGATACCGCACTGAAAACTGCGAACTCCGGTTACCTGACTCGTCGTCTGGTTGACGTGGCGCAGGACCTGGTGGTTACCGAAGACGATTGTGGTACCCATGAAGGTATCATGATGACTCCGGTTATCGAAGGTGGTGACGTTAAAGAGCCGCTGCGCGATCGCGTACTGGGTCGTGTAACTGCTGAAGACGTTCTGAAGCCGGGTACTGCTGATATCCTCGTTCCGCGCAACACGCTGCTGCACGAACAGTGGTGTGACCTGCTGGAAGAGAACTCTGTCGACGCGGTAAAAGTACGTTCTGTTGTATCTTGTGACACCGACTTTGGTGTATGTGCGCACTGCTACGGTCGTGACCTGGCGCGTGGCCACATCATCAACAAAGGTGAAGCAATCGGTGTTATCGCGGCACAGTCCATCGGTGAACCGGGTACACAGCTGACCATGCGTACGTTCCACATCGGTGGTGCGGCATCTCGTGCGGCTGCTGAATCCAGCATCCAGGTGAAAAACAAAGGTAGCATCAAGCTCAGCAACGTGAAGTCGGTTGTGAACTCCAGCGGTAAACTGGTGATCACTTCCCGTAACACCGAACTGAAACTGATCGACGAATTCGGTCGTACCAAAGAAAGCTACAAAGTACCTTACGGTGCGGTACTGGCGAAAGGCGATGGCGAACAGGTTGCTGGCGGCGAAACCGTTGCAAACTGGGACCCGCACACCATGCCGGTTATCACCGAAGTAAGCGGTTTTGTACGCTTTACTGACATGATCGACGGCCAGACCATTACTCGTCAGACCGACGAATTGACCGGTCTGTCTTCGCTGGTGGTTCTGGATTCCGCAGAACGTACCGCAGGTGGTAAAGATCTGCGTCCGGCACTGAAAATCGTTGATGCTCAGGGTAACGACGTTCTGATCCCGGGTACCGATATGCCTGCGCAGTACTTCCTGCCGGGTAAAGCGATTGTTCAGCTGGAAGATGGCGTACAGATCAGCTCTGGTGACACCCTGGCGCGTATTCCGCAGGAATCCGGCGGTACCAAGGACATCACCGGTGGTCTGCCGCGCGTTGCGGACCTGTTCGAAGCACGTCGTCCGAAAGAGCCGGCAATCTTGGCTGAAATCAGCGGTATCGTTTCCTTCGGTAAAGAAACCAAAGGTAAACGTCGTCTGGTTATCACCCCGGTAGACGGTAGCGATCCGTACGAAGAGATGATTCCGAAATGGCGTCAGCTCAACGTGTTCGAAGGTGAACGTGTAGAACGTGGTGACGTAATTTCCGACGGTCCGGAAGCGCCGCACGACATTCTGCGCCTGCGTGGTGTTCATGCTGTGACTCGTTACATCGTTAACGAAGTACAGGACGTATACCGTCTGCAGGGCGTTAAGATTAACGATAAACACATCGAAGTTATCGTTCGTCAGATGCTGCGTAAAGCTACCATCGTTAACGCGGGCAGCTCCGACTTCCTGGAAGGCGAACAGGTTGAATACTCTCGCGTCAAGATCGCAAACCGCGAACTGGAAGCGAACGGCAAAGTGGGGGCAACTTATTCCCGCGATCTGCTGGGTATCACCAAAGCGTCTCTGGCAACCGAGTCCTTCATCTCCGCGGCATCGTTCCAGGAGACCACTCGCGTGCTGACCGAAGCAGCCGTTGCGGGCAAACGCGACGAACTGCGCGGCCTGAAAGAGAACGTTATCGTGGGTCGTCTGATCCCGGCAGGTACCGGTTACGCGTACCACCAGGATCGTATGCGTCGCCGTGCTGCGGGTGAAGCTCCGGCTGCACCGCAGGTGACTGCAGAAGACGCATCTGCCAGCCTGGCAGAACTGCTGAACGCAGGTCTGGGCGGTTCTGATAACGAGTAATCGTTAATCCGCAAATAACGTAAAAACCCGCTTCGGCGGGTTTTTTTATGGGTGTAGTTCAGGGAAAGAGCATTTGTCAGAATATTTAATGAATTTCTGGATACCCATAATCAATGTAGAGATGTCTAATATCCTGAAACTGACTGAACTAATTGAGTCAAACTCGGCAAGGATTCGATACTATTCCTGTGTAACTTTCTTAAGGAACGAGAATGAAACAGGAAGTGGAGAAGTGGCGACCTTTTAGACATCCGGATGGTGATATTCGTGATTTATCGTTTCTTGATGCTCATCTGGCTGTCTACGTTCAGCATCATGAGGGCAAACAGCCTTTAGAGTATCGCTTTTGGGTTACCTACTCTCTTCACTGCTTCACAAAAGATTATGAACATCAGACGAACGAAGAAAAACAATCGTTAATGTACTACGCGCCTAAAGAATCTCGCCCCTTCTGCCAGCACCGTTATAACTTAGCGCGAACACACTTAAAAAGAACCATTTTGGCGCTGCCAGAAAGCAACGTTATTCATGCCGGGTATGGTAGCTATGCCGTGATTGAAGTGGATTTAAACGGAGGAAACAAGGCATTTTACTTTGTTGCGTTCAGGGCTTTCAGGGAAAAGAAAAAACTCCGTTTGCATGTAACTAGCGCTTACCCCATTTCTGAAAAACAGAAAGGTAAATCAGTGAAATTTTTCACCATTGCCTACAATTTATTGAGAAATAAGCAGCTTCCTCAGCCCTCAAAATAACAAAACCCACCTTAAGGTGGGTTTCGCCAGAGATAATTCTCTGGTATTCAGAACGCCATTACCGGACTTTGCCTTGACCTTGCGATAATCGCAGGTTGCGGGATGTCTGAATTTCTTCAGTCTGCTGCATCCTGGAAGATGAGAACATGTGTTCTTATTTTCGTCTCTATCATAGTTGAGTATTTACTCTCTTACAATCAGATATCTTTCATTGCTCAACAGGCGATGGCTTCAGACTTTGCATTACGGAATTTTTAAGAAAGGCAGGGCGAAACGAGGAAGAAGCTTTTCGCCCTGGACAACATTCCTGCTGACGGCACTACCATAAAAAAACACAACGCTTTCAACAACCTTGCGTTTTTCATCTTCCGTAGCGGCTCGGAATAAATTTACGTTGTTACATTCTGTCTCATAGCCTTTGCGAGGCGCGCCCCAGATAGCTATCCCAGTCTTTCCATACCGGCTGCAAACCTCGGGCGGTTAATGCAGCAGCAACAGCTTCCGGCCTGCGATCGTCGTGCGGTGAGAATTGCTCCAGCTCGGGGTGATTATCGGCATAACCACCTGGCTGCGTTTTCGAGAAGGCGCTGACGTTATTGATCGCCAGCGGAATCACGCGATCGCGAAACCACGGTGATTCCCGCGTGGAGAGTGACAGTTCAATCTCCGGCGCAAGCAGACGGAAGGCGCAGATGGTTTGCACTAACTGGCGTTCATCCATAATCGACGCAGGCTCAATGCCGCCAGTACATGGGCGCAGGCGCGGGAAGGAGACAGAGTAGCGGCTTTGCCAGTAATGCTGTTGCAGCCATAGCAAATGTTCGGCAACCATGTAGCAGTCAACGCGCCAGCTGTCGGAAAGGCCAATTAGCGCGCCGAGGCCAATCTTATCAATCCCCGCCCGACCTAGCCGATCCGGCGTTTCCAGCCGCCAGAAGAAGTCCTGTTTTTTGCCTTTCAAATGATGGCGGGCATAAGTCGCCTCGTGATATGTCTCCTGATAAACCATCACGCCATCCAGACCAAGCTGTTTTAGCTCGGCGTATTCCGCCTCCGCCAGCGGCTGTACTTCCATCTGTAGTGAAGAGAACTGTTCACGTAGGGCAGGGAGATGACGACGAAAGTAATCCATCCCCACTTTCGCCTGATGTTCACCAGTGACTAATAGCAGATGTTCAAAGCCCATCTCCCGTATAGCGGCGCTTTCCCTGGCAATATCCGCTTCATCCAGCGTTTTGCGCTTGATGCGATTGCTCATGGAAAATCCGCAGTACGTGCAGTCGTTAGCGCAAAGATTGGAAAGATAAAGCGGGACGTAGAAACTAACTGTGTTGCCAAATCGCTGACGGGTCAGGCGCTGCGCCCGTTGGGCCAGTGGTTCCAGATAGCCACTGGCGGCTGGCGATAACAGCGCCATCATATCGTCGCGGGTGAGTTGCGAGGCATTTAGTGCCCGCTCTACGTCAGCAGCCGTTTTGCCGTTGATACGCAGGCGGATGTCATCCCAGTCCAGTTGTCGCCAGCGATCGCTGAAGGTTTTCATGCCGATGCCTCCAGAAATCCGGTCAGCGGGCTGGTGGCATGGGCAAAATGACTGCGGCTGCCCGGTCCGGACTGACGTGCCAGCAGGCCTGCTTCTACTGCCAGACGAAATGCCTTCGCCATGTTGATGGGATCGTCCGCGACGGCAATCGCCGTATTCACTAACACCGCATCAGCCCCCATTTCCAGCGCCTGCGCGGCATGGCTGGGAACGCCGATGCCAGCATCGACAACCACCGGAACTGTGGCCTGCTGGATAATAATCTCCAGCATGGCGCGGGTCTCCAGTCCCTGATTCGAGCCAATCGGTGCGCCGAGCGGCATCACCGCTGCACAGCCGACTTCTTCCAGACGTTTACACAATACCGGATCGGCCCCGCAGTAAGGCAGCACGACAAATCCCTGTTGTACCAGCGTTTCGGCAGCTTTTAATGTTTCGATGGGATCGGGCAACAGCCAGCGGGCGTCAGGGTGAATCTCTAATTTTAACCAGTTTGTGCCTAACGCTTCACGAGCCAGATGGGCGGCGAAAATGGCTTCTTCCGCTGTTTTCGCCCCGGATGTATTCGGCAGCAGGGTCACACCCGCCGCGATAAGCGGTTCGAGGATAGCGTCGTTGTGTTGGCGTAAGTCGACGCGTTTCATCGCCAGCGTCACCAGCTGGCTGCCAGAAGCGCGGATCGCCTCCACCATCAGTTGTGAAGAGGCGAATTTCCCGGTACCGGTAAACAGATGTGAATCAAACGTTTTGTCCGCAATACGTAACATCTCACCCCCCTGCAATAACCTGAAAAAGCAGGATCTGGTCGCCATCCTGCACGATATGTTGCGCCCACTGCTCACGTGGGACGATTTGCTGATTAATCGCCAGAGCCGCGCCCGATTGTCGTTGGTCGAGTTGCTCCAGTAGTTCGTGAACAGTTTGCCCGGCGGTGCACTGCATCGGTTGATCGTTAAACAGGATCTGCATTGCTTCCTCCGCATACCGGGCAACCACTGGCGCGGCGCAACGCCAGGCTGCGCCACTGGCTCGACTTACCGTCGAACAGTCGGAGTTCTCCCGCAGGCGTCTCTATACCGCTTAATAACTTAATTGCTTCCAGTGCCTGCAACGTGCCCATAACCCCGACCACCGGGCCAACCACGCCCGCCGTGCGGCAGTTGCGTTCTGGCTCCTGGTTATCTGGCCACAGACAGCGGTAACACCCCTGCTCCCAGGGCGGCGTCAGTACCATCAACTGACCGCCAAATCCGACCGCGCTGGCGGTGATAAGCGGCGTGTTGAGTGCCACGCAGGCGGTATTAATCTCCTGGCGAGTCGCCATATTGTCGGTACAGTCGAGCACCACATCGGCCCGTGCTACCGCATCTTTTAACGCCTCACCCGTTAACCGTTGTTGTAGTGCTGTCAGTTGAATATCGGGATTCAACTGCGTCAGTCGCTGTTGGCTGACATGTGATTTCGGGCGATCGATATCTTCAGTGGTAAAGAGGATTTGTCGTTGCAGGTTGCTTAAATGCACATGGTCGTCATCTGCCAGTATCAGCGTCCCGACGCCAGCTCCCGCCAGGTACAGCGCAGCAGGTGTACCCAGCCCGCCCAGACCAATAATCAGCACCTGGCTGTCGAGCAGTTTTTGCTGCCCTTCAAGAGCGATATCGTCGAGCAGGATTTGGCGGCTATAACGCATAAAATCACGGTCATTCATCGCCAACTCCTGCAATTTCCAGCAACTGTGCCGTTGCCAAACGCCAGTCTGCGGCTTGAGTAATGGCGCTGACGACGGCGATACTGCCGACACCCGTTGCTATCACCGCAGGCGCGCGCGCCAGACTGATACCGCCAATCGCCACGGTGGGATAATCCGCCAGACGCTCAATGTGCCGTGCCAGTTGTTCCAGCCCCTGCGGTGCAGAAGGCATCTGTTTGGTTTGCGTCGGGAACACATGTCCCAGCGCGATATAAGAAGGATGTGCTGCCAGCGCGACGTCGATCTCCATATCATCATGGGTCGAAACGCCCAGCCGCAGGCCTGCCGCGCGGATGGCGCTGAGATCGGTGGCTTGCAAATCTTCCTGCCCCAAATGGACGCCATATGCCTGATGCTTGATCGCCAGCCGCCAGTAATCGTTGATAAACAATCGCGCGTTATAGCGGCGGCCCAGCACAATTGCCGCCACGACATCGGCTTCCACCTCTTCATCGCGCCGATCTTTGATGCGTAGCTGGAGAGTACGTACGCCTGCATCCAACAGACGTTCGATCCACTGTACACTGTCCACCACCGGGTACAGTCCTAAACGAAAAGGTACAGGAGGAAAATCAGGCTGATACATCACGCTTCCTCCTTACGCAGGTAGATTTCTCCGCCTCTGGCGCGGAAGTTCTCCGACATATCCGCCATTCCCACTTCAATAGTTTGCGCGGCGGCGTAATCGCGCACTTCCTGGCTGATTTTCATTGAGCAGAATTTCGGTCCACACATGGAGCAAAAATGGGCGACTTTGCCGGACTCTTGCGGCAGGGTTTCATCGTGATAAGCGCGGGCGGTAAATGGGTCGAGGGCCAGATTAAACTGGTCTTCCCAGCGAAATTCGAAGCGGGCTTTCGACATGGCGTTATCGCGAATTTGCGCGCCCGGATGCCCTTTCGCCAGGTCGGCGGCGTGGGCGGCAATCTTATAGGTGATAAGCCCCTGCTTAACATCTTCTTTATTAGGCAGACCCAGATGCTCTTTTGGCGTTACGTAACAGAGCATCGCACAGCCAAACCAGCCAATCATTGCCGCGCCAATCCCCGACGTGAAGTGGTCATAACCCGGCGCGATATCGGTAGTCAGCGGCCCGAGGGTATAGAACGGTGCTTCGTGGCAGTGCTCTAACTCCTCGGTCATATTGCGGCGAATCATCTGCATCGGCACATGCCCAGGGCCTTCAATCATCACCTGTACGTCATATTCCCAGGCGATTTTGGTTAGTTCGCCCAGCGTATGCAGCTCGGCAAACTGCGCTTCATCGTTGGCGTCTTGAATAGAACCGGGGCGCAGGCCGTCGCCCAGCGACAGCGAAACGTCATAAGCGGCACAGATTTCACAAATTTCGCGGAAGTGTTGATAGAGGAAATTTTCCTGATGATGGGAGAGGCACCATTTCGCCATAATCGAACCGCCGCGAGAGACGATACCGGTCAGGCGTTTCGCGGTCATCGGTACATAGCGCAGCAGTACGCCCGCATGGATAGTGAAGTAATCCACACCTTGCTCGGCCTGTTCCAGCAGCGTGTCGCGGAACGCTTCCCAGGTAAGATCTTCGGCGATCCCGTTAACCTTCTCCAGCGCCTGGTAGATCGGCACTGTACCGATCGGCACCGGGCTGTTACGTAAAATCCACTCGCGGGTTTCGTGAATATAGCGACCGGTGGAGAGATCCATCACCGTATCCGCTCCCCAGCGCGTGGACCATACCAGCTTTTCCACTTCTTCTTCGATGGAAGAGGTGACCGCTGAGTTGCCGATATTGGCGTTAACTTTTACCAGGAAGTTGCGACCAATAATCATCGGCTCCGATTCCGGATGATTAATGTTGGCCGGGATAATCGCACGTCCGGCAGCGACTTCATCACGGACAAATTCTGCGGTGATATTTTCCGGCAGGCGAGCACCAAAGCTCATTCCCGGATGCTGGTGGCGCAAAACTTCGCTACGGATGCGCTCGCGGCCCATATTCTCGCGGATGGCGATGAATTCCATTTCCGGTGTGATGATGCCCTGGCGGGCGTAGTGCAGTTGTGTGACGCGGCGTCCTGCTTTGGCGCGTTTTGGCGTTAATACGCCGCTAAAACGCAGCTCGTCGAGACCATCATCTGCCAGCCGCGCTTTAGTGTAATCGGAACTGCGCACGGTAAGTTCTTCAGTATCGCCACGCGCATCGATCCACGGCTGGCGCAGCTTTGCCAGTCCTTGCTGCACGTTAATCGCGATTTGCGGGTCGCCATACGGACCAGATGTGTCGTAGACCGGAATCGCTTCGTTTTCTTCGTACTGTGGCTGTTCTTTGCTGCCGCCAATTAGCGTCGGGCTAAGCTGGATCTCACGCATCGGCACGCGAACGCCGGGGTGTGTGCCAGTGATGTAAATGCGTTTTGAGTTGGGAAAGGCGGTGCCTTCCAGGGTGTCGATAAAATGATGGGCCTGGGCGCGTTGTTCGCGACGGGTCAGTTTTGTTGCAGACATAGCTCATTCCAAAAAGTTAAGGACGTGGCTTGTCAGACGACGGATGAAGCAAGAGACGATCGCCGCAAAGGCGATGCGATAGCAGATTAACTCTTGTTCCCTTCGCAGGTATTAGCCTGATCAGGTTCCGCGGATCCCGAATAAACGGTCTCAGCCAGTTAAGGCACTCCGACAAGAAATTAGCCCCGCAAACGGGGCGTTGAATGTAAATTACGCGTTAACAGCGCAGAACTCAAGCAAGATGTTTGACGCGAGCGGCGTCAAGTACCAGCAGAATCAGCTTATCTTCCAGTACGAAGCGTGCTTCCAGCGCCTCGCCGATGTCAGATAAAACCTGTTGAAACTCAAGGTAATTATCATGATCGATGGCGGTTTCCAGGCTGGAATCATAGTAATCCATAATCTGTTGCGTGTTGGCTTCCAGCTGCGGCCAAATCTTCGCGGCATGAGCGAGTTGCCCGTTGCCTTCCAGTTTATGAAGAATGCGTTCATAAATACTGAAATGTCCGGCAGACAGATAGTCGACCAGACTCTGGCAAAAATCATCAAGGGCTTTTTCATTCAGCCTCATGTACGATTCTTTGCCAGGCTTAATGCCAACCAGATTGTAGTAAGCCACGAGCAGATGCTTACGTACATGTAGCCAGCGATCAACCAGTTTGTTACTTCCTCTGACGTGCTCCGTCAGGTTATCGAGCTGGTTAAGCATGATTGACTCCGCAAGTTTGTCTTCAAAAACTGCTCAGTGAGAAATGTAAAAACCATGTTAAACATGCCAGTGATGCAAAGGTAGTGCAAGAGCTATGGATCGTATAATTGAAAAATTAGATCACGGCTGGTGGGTAGTCAGTCATGAACAAAAATTATGGTTGCCGAAGGGAGAATTACCATACGGCGAAGCGGCAAATTTCGATCTTGTGGGTCAGCGCGCACTACAAATCGGCGAATGGCAGGGAGAACCTGTTTGGCTAGTGCAACAGCAGCGCCGTCACGATATGGGCTCGGTGCGCCAGGTCATTGATCTGGATGTCGGGCTGTTTCAATTAGCCGGACGTGGTGTGCAACTGGCGGAGTTTTATCGCTCGCATAAATACTGCGGTTACTGCGGGCATGACATGTATCCGAGCAAAACCGAATGGGCGATGCTATGCAGCCACTGCCGTGAGCGTTACTACCCACAAATCGCTCCCTGCATTATCGTTGCCATCCGTCGCGATGATTCAATCCTTCTTGCTCAGCATACCCGGCATCGTAACGGTGTCCATACGGTACTCGCCGGATTCGTCGAAGTGGGCGAAACCCTCGAACAGGCAGTCGCGCGGGAAGTGATGGAAGAGAGCGGCATCAAAGTCAAAAACTTGCGGTACGTGACTTCCCAGCCGTGGCCGTTTCCTCAGTCTTTAATGACCGCGTTTATGGCGGAATATGACAGCGGCGACATCGTGATCGACCCGAAAGAATTGCTCGAGGCGAACTGGTATCGCTATGACGATTTGCCGTTACTCCCGCCGCCCGGCACCGTAGCGCGCCGTCTGATAGAAGATACGGTGGCGATGTGTCGGGCAGAGTATGAGTGATGATACACTGACCGCCTGACGCACTAAGGAACAGCCAAAATGACCGAACTTAAAAACGATCGTTATCTGCGGGCGCTGCTGCGCCAGCCCGTTGATGTCACTCCAGTATGGATGATGCGCCAGGCGGGCCGCTATCTACCGGAATACAAAGCCACGCGCGCCCAGGCGGGCGATTTTATGTCGCTGTGCAAAAACGCCGAGCTGGCGTGCGAAGTGACTTTGCAGCCGCTGCGTCGCTACCCGCTGGATGCGGCGATCCTCTTTTCCGATATCCTCACCGTGCCGGACGCGATGGGGTTAGGGCTCTATTTTGAAGCCGGGGAAGGTCCGCGTTTTACCACACCAGTCACCTGCAAAGCTGACGTTGATAAACTGCCAATTCCGGACCCGGAAGATGAGCTGGGTTACGTGATGAACGCGGTGCGTACCATTCGTCGCGAACTGAAAGGCGAAGTGCCGCTGATTGGTTTTTCCGGCAGCCCGTGGACGCTGGCGACCTACATGGTCGAAGGCGGCAGCAGCAAAGCGTTCACCGTGATTAAAAAAATGATGTATGCCGATCCGCAGGCGCTGCACGCGCTACTCGATAAACTGGCGAAAAGCGTCACTCTGTACCTGAATGCGCAGATTAAAGCCGGTGCTCAGGCAGTGATGATTTTCGACACCTGGGGCGGCGTGCTAACCGGGCGCGATTATCAACAGTTCTCGCTCTATTACATGCATAAAATTGTTGATGGTTTACTGCGTGAAAACGACGGTCGCCGCGTACCGGTCACGCTGTTTACCAAAGGTGGCGGACAGTGGCTGGAAGCCATGGCAGAAACCGGTTGCGATGCGCTGGGCCTCGACTGGACAACGGACATCGCCGATGCACGCCGCCGCGTGGGTGATAAAGTCGCGCTGCAGGGCAATATGGACCCGTCAATGTTGTACGCGCCGCCTGCCCGCATTGAAGAAGAAGTGGCGACAATCCTTGCCGGTTTCGGTCACGGTGAAGGCCACGTCTTTAACCTCGGCCACGGTATCCATCAGGATGTGCCGCCAGAACATGCTGGCGTATTTGTGGAGGCAGTGCATCGCCTGTCTGCGCCTTATCATCAGTAAGGAGTGGTTATGGATCTCGCGTCATTACGCGCTCAACAACTTGAACTAGCTTCTTCTGTGATCCGCGAGGATCGACTCGATAAAGATCCGCCGGATCTGATCGCCGGAGCCGATGTCGGGTTTGAGCAGGGCGGAGAAGTGACGCGAGCGGCGATGGTGCTGCTGAAATACCCCTCGCTTGAGCTGGTGGAGTATAAAGTGGCCCGCATCGCTACTACCATGCCTTACATTCCAGGTTTTCTTTCCTTTCGCGAATATCCTGCGCTGCTGGCAGCGTGGGAGATGCTGTCGCAAAAGCCGGATTTAGTGTTTGTCGATGGTCACGGGATCTCGCATCCGCGCCGTCTTGGCGTCGCCAGCCATTTTGGCTTATTGGTGGATGTGCCGACCATTGGCGTGGCGAAAAAGCGGCTCTGCGGTAAATTCGAACCGCTCTCCAGCGAACCGGGCGCACTGGCCCCGCTGAGGGATAAAGGCGAGCAGCTGGCCTGGGTCTGGCGCAGTAAAGCGCGCTGTAACCCTCTGTTTATTTCTACCGGCCATCGGGTCAGCGTAGACAGTGCGCTGGCGTGGGTACAACGCTGCATGAAAGGCTATCGTCTGCCGGAGCCAACGCGCTGGGCGGACGCGGTGGCCTCGGAACGTCCGGCGTTCGTGCGCTATACAGCAAATCAGCCCTAATTCAGGTAAACTGCGGATAATTCCCGTATTTGAGAACTCAACATGTTACAAAACCCAATTCATCTGCGTCTGGAGCGCCTGGAAAGCTGGCAGCATGTCACTTTCATGGCTTGTCTGTGCGAACGCATGTACCCCAATTACGCCATGTTCTGCCAGCAAACCGGTTTTGGCGATGGGCAAATTTATCGCCGCATTCTCGATCTCATCTGGGAAACGCTGACCGTCAAAGACGCAAAAGTAAATTTCGACAGCCAACTGGAGAAATTTGAAGAAGCGATCCCGTCAGCCGACGATTTCGATCTGTACGGCGTTTATCCGGCAATCGATGCCTGCGTGGCGTTAAGTGAACTGGTCCATTCGCGTTTGAGTGGTGAAACGCTCGAACACGCGGTGGAAGTGAGTAAGACCTCCATCACGACCGTGGCGATGCTGGAAATGACTCAGGCTGGTCGCGAAATGAGCGATGAAGAGCTCAAAGAAAACCCAGCTGTAGAGCAAGAATGGGACATTCAGTGGGAAATATTCCGACTTTTAGCCGAGTGTGAAGAACGCGATATCGAGCTGATAAAAGGCCTTAGGGCAGACCTGCGTGAGACGGGCGAGAGCAATATTGGTATAATTTTTCAGCAATAAGACCAGAAAACGTGAATTAACGCCTGATTTGTCGTACCTGGAGTCTTCCCTTTCGCCCCCCGTCTGGTCTACATTTGGGGGGCGAAAAAAAGTGGCTATCGGTGCGCGTATGCAGGAGAGTGCTATTCTGGCATTTCCGTCGCACTCGATGCTTAGCAAGCGATAAACACATTGTAAGGATAACTTATGAACAAGACTCAACTGATTGATGTAATTGCAGAGAAAGCAGAACTGTCCAAAACCCAGGCTAAAGCTGCTCTGGAGTCCACTCTGGCTGCAATTACTGAGTCTCTGAAAGAAGGCGATGCTGTACAACTGGTTGGTTTCGGTACCTTCAAAGTGAACCACCGCGCTGAGCGTACTGGCCGCAACCCGCAGACCGGTAAAGAAATCAAAATCGCCGCTGCGAACGTACCGGCATTTGTTTCTGGCAAGGCACTGAAAGACGCAGTTAAGTAAGATTGCGTGGCAGTGAACAGTTTTAACGAAGGGGTGGTTTCACCCCTTTTGTCTTTCTGGCGTCGCTCATTGATGCTGGCAGGCGCGCTGTTTCTTACTGCTTGTAGCCATAACTCCTCACTTCCTCCCTTTACCGCCAGTGGATTTGCTGAAGATCAGGGCGCGGTACGCATCTGGCGAAAAGACAGCGGCGATAATGTCCATCTGCTTGCCGTATTTAGCCCGTGGCGCAATGGCGATACCACGACGCGAGAGTATCGCTGGCAGGGCGATAACCTCACGCTTATCAATATCAATGTTTACAGTGAACCGCCGGTGAACATTCGCGCGCGTTTTGACGATCGCGGCGATCTGAGCTTTATGCAACGTGAATCCGACGGGGAAAAGCAGCAGCTTTCTAACGACCAAATTGATTTATATCGTTATCGTGCTGACCAAATCCGCCAGATTAGCGATGCCTTACGTCAGGGGAGAGTCGTGCTGCGTCAGGGGCGCTGGCATGCGATGGAACAGACCGTGACCACCTGCGAAGGGCAAACCATTAAACCTGATTTAGATTCGCAGGCGATAGCGCATATCGAGCGCCGCCAGAGCCGCTCTTCTGTTGATGTCAGCGTGGCATGGCTGGAAGCGCCCGAAGGTTCGCAATTACTGTTGGTGGCAAACTCTGATTTCTGTCGCTGGCAACCCAACGAGAAAACGTTCTGATTTACCAGTGGCCCATTCCCATATGACCGCCACCACCACCGCAGCCGCCGTAACCCATGCCCATTCCGGTACCGCGCGGAATACCCGCTTCAGCCATCGCAATATCCCGTTTCACCCGTAACTCATCTAACGACTGACGCAAAGCCTCCATCTCTTTGGCGACCGCGTTAATTTTGCTGCTATCCGGTGGATTAGCGGCTAACAGGGCATTGTATTCATAACGCTTCGTCACCAGTTGCTGTTGCAGTGCGCTGCTTTGAGCGTAAAAGTCATTATGGATTTTCTGCCACGCTGTCTGTTGTTCGCTGGTCAAAGGCGCGGCATTTTGCTGCCACATACCGTGTCCGCCGTGAGCAAATGCAGATGTCGATCCCATCGTCATTGCTGAAAGCGCCATCATCACCAGGGCAATTTTCGTGTTCCGTTTCATGGTTAATCCTCCAGTGGTTGTCTTACTTTGGGTATTGCATCTTTCGTGCCAACAACGAAACGCTGATATGACGGGCAATCTGGCGTGATAAGCGAGTAAAAATGACTCGCCTGCTGTGGGTAACGAGTCATTTTTACTCATTGAAACTTAAGTCTTTGTGTTACAGCGCAGGGTAAGCGCAGCTAAAAGATGGCATGATTTCTGCTGTCAAAAAGGGATGAACAGGCAAAGAAGAAGATACGTTTTATGCGACGTTCTAAAGACACCTTAGCCAAATGGTTAAGCGCGATCCTCCCCGTGGTCATTGTTGGGCTGGTGGGATTGTTTGCGGTAACTGTGATTCGTGATTATGGGCGGGCAAGCGAGGCTGACCGTCAGGCATTACTGGAAAAAGGTAATGTGCTCATTCGCGCTCTGGAGTCAGGAAGCCGCGTAGGGATGGGGATGGGGATGCGAATGCACCATGTGCAGCAACAGGCGCTTCTGGAAGAGATGGCTGGCCAGCCTGGGGTGTTGTGGTTTGCGGTCACCGATGCACAGGGCATCATTATTCTTCATAGCGACCCCGAAATGGTTGGGCGTGCACTCTATTCGCCGGATGAAATGCAGCAGTTAAAGCCAGAGGAAAACTCCCGTTGGAGACTGCTTGAGGATGCAGAAAAAACGCCTGCGCTTGAGGTCTATCGTTTGTTCCAGCCAATGTCATCGCCCTGGCGGCATGGTATGCACAATATGCCGCGCTGTAACGGCAAAGCTGTGCCACAGGCAGAAGCACAACAGGCTATTTTCATCGCCGTTGACGCCAGCGATTTGGTTGCAACCCAGAGTGGGGAAAAGCGCAATACCCTGATTATCCTCTTCGCTCTGGCGACGGTAATGCTGGCAAGCGTGTTGTCATTCTTCTGGTATCGCCGGTATCTGCGCTCGCGCCAGCTTCTACAAGATGAAATGAAGCGCAAAGAGAAGCTGGTGGCACTGGGGCATCTGGCGGCAGGCGTTGCCCACGAAATCCGTAACCCACTTTCCTCGATTAAAGGGCTGGCGAAATACTTTGCCGAACGCGCGCCAGCAGGGGGAGAAGCGCATCAACTGGCGCAGGTGATGGCGAAAGAAGCCGACCGTTTAAACCGCGTGGTAAGCGAGCTGCTGGAACTGGTTAAACCAACGCATCTGGCTTTGCAGGCGGTGGATCTCAACACTCTGATTAACCACTCATTACAGCTGGTAAGCCAGGATGCAAACAGCCGGGAGATCCAGTTACGCTTTACCGCCAACGACATGTTGCCGGAAATTCAGGCTGATCCGGACAGGTTGACTCAGGTCCTGTTGAATCTCTATCTCAATGCTATTCAGGCGATTGGTCAGCATGGCGTGATTAGCGTGACGGCCAGCGAAAGCGGCGCAGGCGTGAAAATTAGCGTTACTGATAGCGGTAAGGGAATTGCGGCGGATCAGCTTGAAGCTATCTTCACCCCGTACTTCACCACCAAAGCCGAAGGCACCGGGCTGGGGCTGGCGGTCGTGCATAATATTGTTGAACAACACGGTGGTACAATTCAGGTCGCAAGCCAGGAGGGAAAAGGCGCAACGTTCACCCTCTGGCTTCCGGTCAATATTACGCGTAAGGACCCACAAGGATGACGCACGATAATATCGATATTCTGGTGGTGGATGATGACATTAGCCACTGCACTATTTTGCAGGCATTGCTGCGCGGCTGGGGCTATAACGTCGCGCTGGCGAACAGCGGGCGACAGGCGCTGGAGCAAGTGCGGGAACAGGTTTTTGATCTTGTGCTTTGCGATGTGCGAATGGCAGAGATGGATGGCATCGCCACGCTCAAAGAGATCAAAGCGTTAAACCCGGCGATTCCGGTACTGATTATGACCGCGTACTCCAGCGTCGAGACGGCGGTAGAGGCACTGAAAACCGGGGCGCTGGATTATCTCATCAAGCCGCTGGATTTCGATAACCTGCAGGCGACGCTGGAAAAGGCGCTCGCGCATACGCACAGTGTCGACGCTGAAATGCCTGCGGCGTCAGCCAGCCACTCTGGGATGGTCGGTAAAAGCCCGGCGATGCAACACCTGCTCGGTGAAATCGCCCTTGTCGCGCCATCGGAAGCCACGGTGCTGATCCACGGTGATTCCGGCACCGGTAAAGAGCTGGTCGCCAGGGCGATTCATGCCAGTAGCGCACGTTGCGAAAAGCCGCTGGTAACGCTCAACTGCGCGGCACTCAACGAATCCTTACTGGAATCTGAATTGTTCGGTCACGAAAAAGGGGCGTTTACCGGAGCCGACAAACGGCGGGAAGGGCGCTTTGTTGAAGCGGACGGCGGCACGCTGTTTCTCGATGAAATTGGCGATATCTCGCCGATGATGCAGGTCCGTCTGCTGCGTGCGATTCAGGAGCGCGAAGTTCAGCGTGTCGGTAGCAACCAGACTATTTCGGTTGATGTCCGGCTGATTGCCGCGACCCATCGAGATCTTGCCGCAGAGGTGAATGCCGGGCGTTTTCGTCAGGATCTCTACTATCGCCTGAACGTGGTGGCGATTGAAGTGCCGTCGCTGCGGCAACGGCGGGAGGATATTCCTCTGCTGGCTGGCCATTTTCTTCAGCGCTTTGCCGAGCGTAATCGCAAGGCGGTAAAAGGCTTTACGCCCCAGGCGATGGATTTGCTGATTCATTACGACTGGCCGGGAAACATTCGCGAGCTGGAAAACGCGGTGGAACGAGCGGTGGTGCTGCTGACCGGGGAATATATTTCCGAACGCGAGCTGCCGCTGGCGATTGCCAGTACGCCGATCCCGCTGGGGCAAAGTCAGGATATTCAGCCGTTGGTGGAAGTGGAAAAAGAGGTGATTCTGGCGGCGCTGGAGAAAACGGGCGGCAACAAAACCGAAGCCGCCCGTCAGTTAGGGATCACGCGTAAAACGCTATTGGCAAAACTGTCGCGTTAGTTCTGCTCGCGTTCGATAGCGCGCCAGCCGATATCTTTCCGGCAGAAGCAGTCGTCCCAGTGGATATCGGTCATTAAGGCATAAGCGCGTTTCTGCGCTTCTGCCACGGTATGACCCAGCGCGGTGACGCACAGTACGCGCCCGCCGCTGGTTACCACCTGCTCGTCATCCGCCAGTTTTGTGCCCGCGTGGAACACTTTGCCGCCTGCCACTTCTTCAAGCGGCAGGCCGTGGATCACATCGCCGGTGCGGTAATCGCCCGGATATCCACCCGCAGCCATCACCACGCCGAGAGAAGCGCGTTCATCCCACTCGGATGTTTTCTCGTCCAGCTTACCTTCACAGGCCGCCAGGCAGAGCTCAACCAGATCGGACTTCATGCGCAGCATAATCGGCTGGGTTTCCGGATCGCCAAAGCGGCAGTTAAATTCAATAACCTTCGGATTGCCCTGTTTGTCGATCATCAGGCCCGCATAGAGAAAACCGGTGTAGGTGTTGCCTTCCGCCGCCATGCCTTTCACGGTTGGCCAGATGATGCGTTCCATGGTGCGCTGATGAACGTCATCAGTCACCACCGGCGCAGGAGAGTAAGCGCCCATCCCGCCAGTGTTTGGCCCGGTATCTTTATCGCCTACGCGTTTGTGATCCTGGCTGGTGGCCATCGGCAGCACATGCTCGCCGTCCACCATCACGATAAAGCTCGCTTCTTCGCCGTCGAGGAACTCTTCGATAACAATGCGATGACCCGCGTCGCCAAAAGCGTTGCCCGCCAGCATATCGTGAACAGCCGCTTCCGCTTCTTCCAGCGTCATCGCCACGATAACGCCTTTCCCGGCAGCCAGACCGTCCGCTTTAATGACGATTGGCGCGCCTTTCTCACGCAGATACGCCAGCGCAGGTTCTACCTCGGTGAAGTTCTGGTATTCCGCCGTAGGGATTTTATGGCGGGCCAGGAAATCTTTGGTAAACGCTTTTGAGCCTTCCAGTTGGGCCGCACCTGCGGTTGGGCCGAAGATTTTCAGCCCGGCGGCGCGGAAGGTATCGACCACGCCTTTAACCAGCGGCGCTTCCGGGCCGACGATGGTTAGATCTACCTTTTCGTTTTGTGCGAAATCCAGCAGCGCCGGGATATCGGTTACGCCGATAGCGACGTTTTGCAGCGCGGGTTCCAGCGCCGTTCCCGCATTACCCGGTGCGACAAATACGGTCTCAACCAGCGGCGACTGGGCTGCTTTCCAGGCCAGCGCGTGCTCACGCCCGCCATTACCAATGACTAATACTTTCATCTGTCGCTCCATTAATGGCGGAAGTGGCGCATATCGGTGAAGAGCATCGCAATACCGTGCTCGTCGGCAGCGGCAATCACTTCGTCATCACGGATAGAACCGCCAGGCTGGATTACACAGGTCACGCCCGCAGCGGCTGCGGCATCAATACCGTCGCGGAACGGGAAGAACGCGTCAGAAGCCATCGAGGAACCTTTCACTTCCAGGCCTTCATCGGCGGCTTTAATACCGGCGATTTTCGCGGAGTACACGCGGCTCATCTGGCCCGCGCCAATTCCGATGGTCATATTGTTTTTGGCATAGACGATAGCGTTGGATTTCACGAACTTCGCTACTTTCCAGCAGAACAGCGCATCACGCAGTTCCTGTTCGGTCGGCTGGCGTTTGGTGACAACGCGCAGTTCTTCCGCGCCGACCATCCCCAGGTCACGATCCTGAACCAGCAAACCGCCGTTCACGCGTTTGAAATCAAGACCCGGAACACGCTCGCCCCACTGACCGCAGGTCAGGACGCGAACGTTCTGTTTGGCGGCGGTGATTTTCAGGGCTTCTTCGCTGGCGGACGGCGCAATGATCACTTCAACAAACTGACGAGAAATGATGGCCTGCGCGGTTTCCGCATCCAGCTCGCGGTTAAAGGCGATAATGCCGCCGAACGCGGAGGTTGGGTCGGTTTTGTACGCGCGATCGTAAGCATCAAGAAGGGAATTACCGATAGCCACGCCGCAAGGGTTGGCGTGCTTCACAATCACACATGCCGGCTCGGCGAACTCTTTCACGCACTCCAGCGCCGCATCGGTATCGGCGATGTTGTTATAAGAGAGGGCTTTACCCTGAACCTGGGTTGCGGTGGCAACGGAGGCTTCTTTCACATTCTCTTCTATATAGAAGGCAGCCTGCTGGTGGCTGTTCTCGCCGTAGCGCATATCCTGCTTCTTAATGAAGTTCAGGTTCAGCGTGCGCGAGAAGCGACCGGCGGCTTCTTTGCTTTCGCCGTGGTAAGCCGGAACCATGCTGCCGAAATAGTTGGCAATCATGCTGTCGTAGGCGGCGGTGTGTTCGAAGGCTTTGATAGCGAGGTCGAAACGGGTTGCAAGCAGAAGCGATCCTTCGTTGGCATCCATCTCATTAATAATGGCGTCGTAGTCGCTGCTCTTCACCACGATTGCAACATCTTTATGGTTCTTGGCGGCGGAGCGCACCATGGTTGGGCCGCCGATATCGATGTTCTCAACCGCATCTTCCAGCGAGCAACCTTCACGGGCCACGGTCTGGGCGAACGGATACAGGTTAACAACCACCATATCGATAGGCTGGATCTGATGTTCTTCCATAATGGCATCGTCCTGGCCGCGACGGCCCAGAATGCCACCATGTACTTTCGGATGCAGGGTCTTCACGCGTCCATCCATCATCTCCGGGAAACCGGTGTAATCGGAAACTTCGGTTACCGGCAGACCTTTTTCTGCTAACAGACGGGCAGTGCCCCCTGTAGACAGCAGCTCCACACCGCGTGCGGAAAGTGCCTGGGCGAATTCGACGATACCGGCTTTGTCAGAAACACTGATCAGAGCGCGGCGGACTGGACGACGTTGTTGCATGGTAAATCCCCTGGATTTGACTATTACAGAGAGCGTTAGCTGAATTTTTCGCGAAAAACTCAGCTAACGCCCCTAACGGGGCATCCTTATTTTTCGCCCGCATTGTAACGAAAACGTTTGCGCAACGCTCGCGAATTTTTCTCTTTCAATGGCGATCACTATTTTGACTGTGCTTACCGTGTGAGAAATGCAGAAATTATGCTGATGATTGTGGATAACTCTGTGCGTAAAAAGGTATAAAGCGGGGTTTTGCTGGGGAATGCAGCAGTCAGTCATTTTTTTGCAATTTTTCTATTGCGGCCTACGGAGAACTCCCTATAATGCGCCTCCATCGACACGGCGGATGTGAATCACTTCACACAAACAGCCGGTTCGGTTGAAGAGAAAAATCCTGAA
>NZ_RHJM01000049.1:0-37159 GCF_004212315.1 Escherichia sp. E10V5 | reverse complement strand
TTTTCCGCTGCATGAAATGCGTGATGATGTCGCATTTCAAATTATCAATGATGAATTATTTCTCGACGGTAACGCTCGTCAGAATCTGGCAACTTTTTGCCAGACCTGGGACGACGAAAATGTCCATAAATTGATGGACCTGTCGATCAATAAAAACTGGATCGACAAAGAAGAATATCCGCAATCCGCAGCCATCGACCTGCGCTGTGTAAATATGGTTGCTGACCTGTGGCACGCGCCTGCACCGAAAAACGGCCAGGCCGTTGGCACCAACACCATTGGTTCTTCCGAGGCCTGTATGCTCGGCGGGATGGCGATGAAATGGCGTTGGCGCAAGCGTATGGAAGCCGCAGGTAAGCCGACCGATAAACCAAACCTGGTCTGCGGTCCGGTGCAAATCTGCTGGCATAAATTTGCCCGCTACTGGGATGTCGAGCTGCGTGAGATCCCTATGCGTCCCGGCCAGCTATTCATGGATCCGAAACGCATGATTGAGGCCTGCGACGAAAACACCATCGGCGTGGTGCCGACTTTCGGCGTGACCTATACCGGTAACTATGAGTTCCCGCAACCGCTGCACGATGCACTGGATAAATTCCAGGCCGACACCGGTATCGACATCGACATGCACATCGACGCCGCCAGCGGTGGTTTCCTTGCGCCGTTCGTGGCGCCGGATATTGTCTGGGACTTCCGCCTGCCGCGCGTGAAATCGATCAGTGCTTCAGGCCATAAATTCGGTCTGGCTCCGCTGGGCTGCGGCTGGGTTATCTGGCGTGATGAAGAAGCGCTGCCGAAAGAACTGGTATTCAACGTTGACTATCTCGGCGGTCAGATTGGTACTTTCGCCATCAACTTCTCCCGTCCGGCAGGTCAGGTGATTGCGCAGTACTATGAATTCCTGCGCCTCGGTCGTGAAGGCTATACCAAAGTACAGAACGCCTCTTACCAGGTTGCTGCTTACCTGGCGGATGAAATCGCCAAACTGGGGCCGTATGAGTTCATCTGTACGGGTCGCCCGGATGAAGGTATCCCGGCGGTGTGCTTCAAACTGAAAGACGGGGAAAATCCAGGATATACCCTGTATGACCTCTCTGAACGTCTGCGTCTGCGCGGCTGGCAGGTTCCGGCATTTACCCTCGGCGGTGAAGCCACTGACATCGTGGTGATGCGCATTATGTGCCGCCGTGGCTTCGAAATGGACTTTGCTGAACTGTTGCTGGAAGACTACAAAGCCTCCCTGAAATACCTCAGCGATCACCCGAAACTGCAGGGTATTGCCCAGCAGAACAGCTTTAAACATACCTGATAACGTTTAAGCGGTAACGGTGTCCCGAAACGAACCCGTTTCGGGACAATTTCCGAAGTCTGTTCACTGGCATTAGCAACGGAAAAAATTGTTCTGAAAGCACTTCAGAGCAAAACAGGTGCGGTTCCACAGGACAACCGTTTTAGGGGGATAATATGGCTACATCAGTACAGATAGGTAAAGCTAAGCAGCTAACATTACTCGGGTTCTTCGCCATCACGGCGTCGATGGTAATGGCTGTTTATGAATACCCTACCTTCGCAACATCTGGCTTTTCATTGGTCTTCTTCCTGCTCTTAGGCGGGATTTTATGGTTTATTCCCGTTGGTCTTTGTGCTGCGGAAATGGCTACCGTGGACGGCTGGGAAGAAGGTGGCGTGTTCGCCTGGGTATCAAATACCCTGGGGCCGAAATGGGGATTCGCTGCAATCTCATTTGGCTATCTGCAAATCGCTATTGGCTTTATTCCAATGCTCTATTTCGTGTTAGGGGCGCTGTCCTACATTCTGAAATGGCCAGCACTGAATGAAGAGCCGGTAACGAAAACTATCGCGGCGCTGATTATTCTTTGGGCGCTGGCATTAACTCAGTTTGGCGGTACTAAATATACTGCCCGAATTGCGAAAGTGGGTTTCTTCGCGGGTATTCTACTGCCTGCATTTATTTTGATTGCATTAGCAGCGATTTATCTGCACTCCGGAGCACCGGTTGCTATCGAAATGGATGCCAAAACATTCTTCCCTGATTTCTCGAAAGTTGGCACTTTGGTTGTGTTTGTCGCCTTCATTTTGAGTTATATGGGGGTAGAAGCTTCCGCGACCCACGTCAATGAAATGAGCAACCCCGGGCGCGACTATCCACTGGCAATGTTACTACTGATGGTGGCAGCGATTTGCTTAAGTTCAGTAGGCGGTTTGTCCATTGCGATGGTGATTCCGGGTAATGAAATCAACCTCTCCGCAGGTGTAATGCAAACATTCACCGTGCTGATGTCTCATGTGGCACCGGAAATTGAGTGGACGGTTCGCGTTATCTCTGCCCTGCTGCTGCTGGGTGTTCTGGCGGAAATCGCCTCATGGATTGTTGGCCCTTCTCGTGGGATGTATGTCACCGCGCAGAAAAATCTACTGTCCGCCGCGTTCGCTAAAATGAACAAAAATGGTGTGCCGGTAACTCTGGTAATTTCCCAGCTGGTGATTACCTCTATCGCGTTGATCATCCTCACCAACACCGGTGGTGGTAACAACATGTCCTTCCTGATCGCACTGGCGCTGACGGTGGTGATTTATTTGTGTGCTTATTTCATGTTGTTTATTGGCTACATTGTGTTGGTTCTTAAACATCCTGACTTAAAACGCACATTTAATATCCCTGGTGGTAAAGGGGTGAAACTGGTCGTGGCTATTGTCGGTCTGCTGACTTCAATTATGGCGTTTATTGTTTCCTTCCTGCCGCCGGATAACATCCAGGGTGACTCTACCGATATGTATGTCGAATTACTGGTCGTTAGTTTCCTGGTGGTTCTTGCCCTGCCCTTTATTCTCTATGCCATTCATGACCGTAAAGGCAAAGCGAATACAGGTGTTACACTGGAGCCAATTAACAGCCAGAACGCGCCGAAAGGTCACTTCTTCCTGCATCCACGTGCTCGTTCACCGCACTATATTGTGATGAACGATAAGAAACACTAACCGTGTCTGAGTGGTAATAACACAAGGGAGCGAAAATTAATCGCTCCCTTTTGCGTACTTATTGCCGTATTGACTTGCCCCAGATAAGTACGAGAATAAGCGCACATCTGTTTACCGGAAATAAGCATATATGGATATCTGCTCCCGAACTGTGAAATCCGCGATTAAAAGGCCAGCGGCACTGGTTGCACTGGCTCTTTTACTGTGTAGTTGTAAAAGCACGCCTCCAGATTCAATAACGACACCACCAGCAGGCTCAAAACCACCAGCGACCGTACAACAATCGTCGCAACCTATGCGCGGTATCTGGTTGGCCACGGTGTCCCGCCTCGACTGGCCCCCCGTCTCCTCGGTTAACATCAGCAACCCCACCAGCCGGGTTCGCGTGCAACAGCAGGCGATGATCGACAAACTAGAAAACTTGCAACGACTGGGAATTAACACGGTCTTTTTCCAGGTGAAGCCCGACGGCACTGCCCTTTGGCCGTCGAAGATTTTGCCATGGTCTGATCTAATGACCGGCAAAATTGGTGAATATCCTGGTTACGATCCGCTGCAATTTATTCTCGACGAAGCCCATAAGCGTGGGATGAAAGTACATGCCTGGTTTAATCCCTACCGCGTGTCGGTTAATACGAAGCCCGGAACTATCAGGGAACTGAATAGCACCCTGTCTCAACAACCGGCCAGTGTCTATGTTCAACATCGCGACTGGATCAGGACGTCAGGTGACCGTTTTGTTCTCGACCCAGGGATCCCTGAAGTTCAGGACTGGATCACATCGATAGTTGCTGAAGTGGTTTCTCGTTATCCGGTAGATGGCGTGCAGTTTGACGACTATTTTTATACTGAATCGCCGGATTCACGGCTTAACGATAACGAGACATACCGCAAATACGGTGGTGCATTTGCGTCAAAAGCTGACTGGCGGCGCAACAATACCCAGCAGTTAATTGCTAAGGTGTCGCACACCATTAAAAGCATTAAGCCGGAAGTCGAATTTGGTGTAAGCCCTGCGGGCGTCTGGCGCAATCGCTCACACGATCCGCTCGGTTCTGATACGCGCGGGGCCGCAGCTTATGATGAATCCTACGCAGACACTCGTCGTTGGGTCGAACAAGGCTTACTGGATTATATAGCCCCGCAAATTTACTGGCCGTTCTCGCGTAGCGCAGCACGTTATGACGTGCTGGCAAAATGGTGGGCAGATGTCGTCAAACCAACCAAAACCCGTCTTTATATTGGTATCGCCTTCTATAAAGTCGGCGAACCTTCAAAGATAGAGCCAGACTGGATGGTTAACGGCGGCGTGCCAGAACTGAAAAAGCAGCTCGATCTTAACGACGCCGTGCCAGAAATTAGCGGCACGATTTTGTTCCGCGAAGACTATCTGAACAAGCCGCAAACTCAACAGGCAGTTAGCTATCTGCAAAGCCGCTGGGGAAGCTAAACGCCCTTTCTTACTTTGTGACACTGCCGGTGCTTTAAACACCGGCTTGTCATCAACAAAACACACTCAACTAATAATCAAATCAACTTAAGTCGAATTGTTATAATTCCCCTGATAAAAACGTATGAATATGAAAAACCATACGATATTAACCATCACCGAAAAATAATTACGATAGGCTATACTCTTCAGAAGACCAGTAGCGTAGATTAAAACTGTCATAAGTCACTTATTTCGTTTCAGTATATCTTCATATTTCAGGAGAATATGGTGCCATAAACCTGTCCAAACGAGTTGCGTTTCGTTTTTCAATTCCGTCTGCCTTTCCAGCCGTATAAGGGTATGAATTATGGAGATGTATTTTAAAAGAATGAAAGATGAGTGGACCGGATTAGTTGCCCAGGTCGACCCCCTCATTCGTAACAAAGCGGCAGAAATTGCCGTAACGCATGCTCATTACTTAAGTGTTGAGTTTTATCGAATTGTACGCACTGACCCGCATGCCGAAGAGTTTTTGAGTAACGAACAGGTCGAAAGGCAACTTAAAAGTGCGATGGAAACGTGGATTATCAATGTGCTCTCTGCACAAACGGACGATGTTGAAAGACTTATACAAATCCAACATACCGTAGCCGAAGTCCATGCTCGTATTGGCATTCCGGTAGAAATTGTCGAGATGGGTTTTCGCGTGCTGAAAAAAATCCTCTACCCGGTAATATTTTCCTCTGATTATTCACCTTCTGAAAAACTTCAGGTTTATCACTTTTCGATTAACAGTATCGACATAGCTATGGAAGTGATGACCAGAGCATTTACCTTTAGCGACAGTAGCGCGGCTAAAGAAGACGAGAACTATCGTATCTTCTCATTACTGGAAAACGCCGAAGAAGAAAAAGAACGACAAATAGCCTCATTACTTTCATGGGAAATAGATATTATTTATAAAGTCCTGTTGGATTCTGATTTAGGCAGCAGCTTACCGTTAAGTCAGGCTGATTTTGGCCTGTGGTTTAACCATAAAGGTCGCCATTATTTTAGTGGCATTGCTGAAGTTGGTCATATCTCTCGTCTTATTCAGGATTTCGACGGGATTTTTCATCAGGCAATGCTCAATGCCAAAAATTTGAGTAACAAAAGTCTGCGCGTGAAGTTTTTATTACAGATACGAAATACCGTATCGCAAATTATCACCTTACTGCGTGAACTCTTTGAAGAAGTCTCGCGTCATGAAGTAGGTATGGATGTACTGACGAAATTACTTAACCGCCGTTTCTTGCCGACTATCTTCAAACGTGAAATTGCCCATGCCAATCGGGCCGGTACACCATTGTCTGTTCTGATCATCGATGTAGATAAATTCAAAGAGATCAACGATACATGGGGACATAACACAGGCGATGAGATTTTACGTAAAGTCTCACAGGCGTTTTACGACAACGTACGTAGCAGTGACTATGTTTTTCGCTACGGTGGCGATGAATTTATCATAGTGCTGACTGAAGCTTCAGAAAATGACACTTTGCGTACCGCAGAGCGGATCCGCAGCCGGGTGGAAAAAACCAAACTGAAAGCCGCAAATGGCGAAGACATAACCCTTTCTTTGTCCATTGGCGCTGCCATGTTTAATGGGCATCCTGATTATGAACGCTTAATTCAAATAGCCGATGAAGCTCTGTATATCGCGAAAAGACGAGGTAGAAACCGTGTTGAACTCTGGAAAGCCAGTCTTTAGATGCTCCCGGATGCAGAGGTAATCATGAAGCTAACCGATGCAGAAAATGCCGCCGACGGCATTTTTTTTCCCGCCCTTGAGCAAAATATGATGGGCGCGGTGTTAATTAACGAAAATGACGAAGTAATGTTTTTTAATCCTGCGGCGGAGAAGCTCTGGGGGTATAAACGCGAAGAGGTGATAGGCAATAACATTGATATGCTGATTCCCCATAATTTGCGCCCTGCGCATCCAGAATATATTCGCCATAACCGCGAAGGCGGTAAAGCGCGGGTCGAAGGTATGAGCCGGGAATTGCAGCTGGAGAAAAAAGACGGCAGTAAAATCTGGACCCGTTTCGCGCTATCCAAAGTCACTGCCGAAGGGAAAATTTATTACCTGGCGCTGGTACGTGATGCCAGCGTAGAAATGGCACAGAAAGAACAGACCCGGCAGTTAATTATTGCCGTTGACCATCTCGACCGCCCGGTCATTGTGCTGGACCCGGAACGCCATATCGTGCAGTGCAATCGCGCGTTTACTGAAATGTTTGGTTACTGCATCAGCGAAGCCAGCGGTATGCAGCCCGATACTTTGCTTAACATACCTGAATACCCGGCAGATAATCGTATTCGCTTACAGCAACTGCTATGGAAAACAGCGCGTGATCAGGATGAATTTCTGTTGTTAACGCGCACAGGGGAAAAAATCTGGATCAAAGCTTCTATTAGCCCAGTTTATGATGTGCTGGCTAATCTGCAAAACCTGGTGATGACCTTCTCCGATATCACCGAAGAACGACAAATTCGTGAGCTTGAAGGCAATATACTCGCCGCGATGTGTAGCAGCCCGCCATTTCATGAAATGGGCGAAATCATCTGCCGGAATATTGAATCCATTCTTCATGAATCCCATGTGTCGTTGTATGCATTGCGTAATGGTATGCCGGTGCATTGGGCGTCGTCCTCTCATGGGACGGAAGTAAAGAATGCGCAAAGCTGGTCAGTCACCATTCGCCAGCGCGATGGCGCACCTGCCGGGATTCTGAAAATCAAAACAGCGTCCGGGGCGGTAACCAGCGCGTTTATCGAACGAGTGGCGGATATCAGCCAGCATATGGCCGCCCTGGCGCTGGAACAGGAAAAAAGTCGCCAGCATATTGAGCAGCTCATTCAGTTTGATCCGATGACCGGTTTGCCAAACCGCAATAACCTGCACAATTATCTCGATGGCCTGGTAGAAAATGCCGTCTCTCCGGTGGTGTATCTTATTGGCATTGACCATATTCAGGATGTCATCGACAGTCTGGGCTATGCGTGGGCCGATCAGGCGTTGCTGGAAGTGGTCAATCGCTTTCGCGAAAAGGTCAAACCTGACCAGTATCTCTGTCGTATTGAAGGTACACAGTTTGTCCTCATCAGCCCGGAAAACGACGTCAGTATCATTACCCAAATAGCTGATGAACTTCGTAACGTCGTCAATAAACCGGTCATGATTGACGATAAACCATTCCCGCTAACTTTAAGCATTGGTATCAGTTACGACGTTGGTAAAAACCGGGACTACCTGCTTTCGACTGCCCACAATGCGATGGATTTTATTCGCAAAAACGGCGGTAACGGCTGGCAATTCTTTAGCCCGATAATGAACGAAATGGTGAAAGAGCGTCTGATTCTCGGTGCGGCGCTGAAAGAAGCTATCAGCAACAACAAACTAAAACTGGTTTATCAGCCGCAGATCTTTGCGGAAACCGGTGAGCTGTATGGTATCGAAGCCCTCGCTCGCTGGTATGACCCACAGCATGGTCATGTTCCTCCTTCACGATTTATCCCCCTTGCTGAAGAGATTGGCGAAATCGAAAACATTGGTCGCTGGGTTATTGCTGAAGCCTGCCGCCAGTTAGCAGAATGGCGTAGCCAGAATATTCATATCCCAGCTTTATCCGTTAACTTGTCTGCGCTGCACTTTCGCAGCAATCAGCTACCCAATCAGGTGTCTGATGCAATGCAAGCCTGGGGTATTGACGGCCACCAGCTGACGGTGGAAATCACGGAAAGCATGATGATGGAACACGATACCGAAATCTTTAAGCGCATACAGATCCTGCGCGATATGGGCGTAGGTTTATCTGTCGATGATTTCGGCACTGGATTTTCTGGTTTATCCCGTTTAGTCAGTCTTCCGGTAACGGAAATCAAAATCGACAAAAGCTTTGTCGATCGTTGTCTGACCGAAAAACGCATCCGTGCCTTACTTGAAGCCATTACCAGCATTGGGCAAAGCCTCAATTTAACCGTCGTGGCGGAAGGCGTCGAAACCAAAGAACAATTTGAGATGCTACGCAAGATCCACTGTCGCGTTATTCAGGGCTATTTCTTTTCCCGCCCCCTGCCCGCCGAAGAAATTCCAGGCTGGATGAGCAGCGTGTTACCGCTGAAAATCTGACAATTTTCTCTCGCCCGCACTCGCGGGGTTTAATTTGACGTGACACTGTCACTTAAATACTGTGATTTCCGCTACGATTCCTGGAGATTCCTCCTTTAAGTCCCCCTCTTGCACCAAAACTGCACTACGCTGCACAAATGTTGATCAAAAGTTAAAAAATATAACTTTAAGCCAGCATTATGGCGCTTATCCCGGCATGGCATGAGATCTACATAAGCGGAAAGCGCAGCAATTTTTGTCTTATACAGGAACCGTTTATGTCGGATACCACCGAGCTGGTTGATTTAGCCGTTATCTTCCCTGAGCTGGAGATCGATTTGAAATACGCCTGTAGCGATAACATCACAGGCAAGCCGATTTATCAGCAAGCGCGTTGCCTGTTACACAAGGATGCGATTACCGCGCTGGCGAAAAGCATCAGTATCGCCCAACTGTCAGGCTTACAACTGGTGATTTACGACGCGTATCGCCCACAACAAGCACAGGCAATGTTGTGGCAAGCCTGCCCTGACCCGCAATATGTCGTTGATGTGGCCGTAGGCTCCAATCACAGCCGTGGCACGGCAATTGACCTGACGCTTCGTGATGAGCATGGTTTCATTCTGGATATGGGGGCCGGATTCGATGAAATGCACGAGCGCTCCCATGCCTGGCACCCTTCCGTACCGCCCGCAGCCCAGCGTAATCGCCTGTTGCTGAATGCGATTATGACTGGCGGTGGCTTTATTGGTATCTCCAGCGAATGGTGGCACTTCGAATTACCGCAGGCTGCAAGTTACCCGCTGCTCGCTGACCAGTTCGCCTGTTTTGCATCTCCTACTACACAGCACGCTAGTTAATCAGGAAACTGTCATGAAAAGATCGATATCATTTCGCCCTACACTGATCGCAATCGTCCTTGCCGCCATACTGCCGGTTGCTCACGCCGCCGTACCAAAAGATATGCTGGTGATTGGTAAGGCCGCCGACCCACAAACCCTCGACCCGGCAGTGACGATTGATAATAACGACTGGACCGTAACCTACCCATCTTATCAGCGACTGATACAGTACAAAACGGACGGTGATAAAGGCTCAACCGACGTTGAAGGCGATCTGGCAAGCAGCTGGAAAGCGTCTGAGTCTCAAAAAGAGTGGACGTTCACCCTGAAGGACAACGCAAAATTTGCCGATGGCACGCCGGTCACTGCCGAAGCTGTAAAACTCTCTTTTGAGCGGTTGCTGAAAATCGGCCAGGGGCCAGCGGAAGCATTTCCCAAAGATTTAAAAATTGACGCTCCTGACGAACATACGGTGAAGTTTACCCTTAGCCAACCATTCGCACCGTTCCTGTACACCCTGGCGAATGACGGTGCATCCATTATCAATCCGGCGGTCTTAAAGGAACACGCTGCGGATGATGCCCGCGGTTTCCTCGCGCAAAACACCGCCGGTTCCGGACCGTTTATGCTGAAAAGCTGGCAAAAAGGTCAGCAATTAGTTCTGGTGCCAAATCCGCATTACCCCGGCAATAAACCGAACTTCAAACGGGTATCGGTAAAAATTATTGGTGAAAGTGCCTCCCGTCGCCTGCAGCTCTCCCGTGGCGACATTGACATTGCCGATGCGCTGCCCGTGGATCAACTCAACGCACTGAAGCAGGAAAATAAAGTCAACGTGGCGGAGTATCCGTCACTACGCGTCACCTATCTGTATCTGAATAACAGCAAAGCGCCACTTAACCAGGCGGATCTGCGTCGGGCCATTTCCTGGTCTACCGATTATCAGGGCATGGTTAACGGCATTCTTAGTGGTAACGGGAAACAAATGCGCGGCCCGATTCCGGAAGGCATGTGGGGATACGATGCGACGGCAATGCAATATAGCCATGACGAAACGAAAGCCAAAGCCGAATGGGATAAAGTAGCGAGCAAACCCACCAGCCTGACGTTTCTCTATTCCGATAACGACCCGAACTGGGAACCGATCGCCCTGGCGACACAATCCAGTCTCAACAAGCTGGGCATCAATGTGAAGCTGGAAAAACTGGCAAACGCCACCATGCGCGACAGAGTGGGTAAAGGTGATTACGACATTGCGATTGGCAACTGGAGTCCGGATTTTGCCGACCCGTATATGTTTATGAATTACTGGTTTGAGTCAGACAAAAAAGGTCTGCCGGGTAACCGCTCGTTCTATGAAAACAGCGAGGTCGATAAGTTACTGCGCAATGCACTCGCGACCACCGACCAGATGCAGCGTACCCGGGACTACCAGCAGGCACAGAAAATCGTCATTGATGACGCTGCTTATGTGTATCTGTTCCAGAAAAACTACCAACTGGCGATGAACAAAGAAGTGAAAGGCTTCGTGTTTAATCCCATGCTGGAACAGGTCTTCAATATCAATACCATGAGTAAATAACGTGACCTTCTGGAGTATTTTACGCCAACGCTGCTGGGGGCTGGTGCTCGTGGTGGCGGGCGTCTGCGTGATTACGTTTATTATCTCGCACCTGATCCCCGGCGATCCGGCGCGGTTGCTGGCAGGCGACCGGGCCAGCGATGCTATCGTGGAAAATATTCGCCAACAACTGGGGCTCGACCAGCCGCTATACGTGCAGTTTTACCGCTACGTCAGCGATCTGTTTCATGGTGACCTGGGAACATCCATTCGTACCGGGCGTCCGGTGCTGGAAGAGTTGCGCATATTTTTCCCGGCGACGCTGGAACTGGCTTTTTGTTCCCTACTGCTGGCACTCCTGATTGGCATCCCGCTAGGCATACTCTCTGCCGTCTGGCGAAATCGCTGGTTGGATCATCTGGTGCGACTAATGGCAATTACCGGAATCTCCACACCTGCGTTCTGGCTTGGGCTGGGCGTCATTGTGCTGTTTTATGGTCATCTGCAAATTCTTCCAGGTGGCGGAAGGCTTGATGACTGGCTGGATCCGCCAACACATGTAACCGGCTTTTATCTGCTCGATGCGCTGCTTGAAGGAAACGGTGAAGTCTTCTTCAATGCGCTGCAACATCTCATCTTACCGGCGTTAACCCTGGCGTTCGTTCACCTGGGAATTGTCGCCCGACAAATTCGCTCGGCGATGCTGGAACAATTGAGTGAAGACTACATTCGTACCGCCCGGGCCAGCGGCTTGCCCGGCTGGTATATCGTTTTATGTTATGCGCTACCCAATGCGTTGATCCCCTCGATTACCGTTTTGGGGCTGGCGCTGGGTGATTTGCTGTATGGCGCCGTGCTCACCGAAACCGTTTTTGCCTGGCCCGGAATGGGCGCCTGGGTAGTGACATCAATACAGGCGCTCGATTTCCCGGCAGTGATGGGCTTTGCGGTCGAGGTTTCGTTTGCTTATGTGCTGGTGAACCTGGTGGTGGATTTGCTCTATTTGTGGATTGATCCGCGTATCGGACGCGGAGGTGATGAATGATGCTAAGCGAGGAAACACCCGTAGTACGTCCGCAAAAACGAACGAGATTTAACCTTGCAAAACTGTTATGGATGCTGAAAGGCAGTCCGCTTACCGTGACCGGCGCAGTCATCATTGTATTAGTGTTACTGATGATGGTTTTATCACCATGGCTGGCGACGCATGATCCCAACGCCATTGATTTAACTACCCGCCTTTTGCCGCCTTCTGCGGCGCACTGGTTTGGCACCGATGAAGTGGGACGCGATCTGTTTAGCCGCGTACTGGTCGGTAGCCAGCAATCTGTTCTCGCCGGATTAGTGGTGGTCGCTATTGCTGGCATTATTGGTTCGCTGCTCGGCTGTCTTTCAGGCGTGCTGGGCGGGCGCGCAGACGCCATCATCATGCGCATTATGGACATTATGCTGTCGATTCCTTCGCTGGTACTGACGATGGCGCTGGCTGCCGCTCTCGGGCCGAGTTTGTTTAACGCCATGCTGGCGATTGCTATTGTGCGTATCCCGTTTTATGTACGCCTGGCGCGGGGGCAAACATTAGTTGTCCGCCAGTACACTTACGTTCAGGCGGCGAAAACCTTTGGCGCGTCACGCTGGCATCTGATCAACTGGCATATTTTACGTAACTCCCTGCCGCCGCTGATTGTGCAGGCATCGCTGGATATTGGTAGCGCGATTTTAATGGCCGCCACGTTGGGATTTATTGGTCTGGGTGCTCAACAACCGAGTGCTGAATGGGGCGCGATGGTGGCGAATGGTCGCAACTATGTACTCGATCAGTGGTGGTATTGTGCATTTCCGGGGGCAGCGATTTTGATTACTGCCGTCGGGTTTAATCTCTTTGGCGATGGTATTCGCGATCTGCTTGACCCGAAAGCAGGAGGAAAGCAGTCATGACCCAACCCGTTCTGGATATTCAACAACTGCATCTGAGTTTCCCCGGTTTTAACGGCGACGTTCACGCGCTCAACAATGTGTCATTGCAAATCAACCGCGGGGAGATTGTCGGTCTGGTGGGAGAATCCGGCTCAGGTAAATCAGTCACCGCAATGTTGATTATGCGACTACTGCCGGTAGGCAGTTATCGCGTGCATCAAGGCCAGATTTTACTGCTGGGAGAAGATGTTCTTAACGCTGGGGAAAAACAGCTTCGTCAGTGGCGTGGTTCTCGGGTAGCGATGATTTTTCAGGAACCGATGACCGCCCTCAATCCGACACGTCGAATAGGTCTTCAGATGATGGACGTGATCCGTCATCATCAACCATTAAGTCGTCGGGAAGCCAGAACTAAAGCGATTGCTTTGCTGGAAGAGATGCAAATCCCGGATGCGGCAGAAGTGATGTCGCGCTATCCGTTTGAACTTTCAGGTGGTATGCGCCAGCGGGTAATGATTGCGCTGGCATTCTCCTGCGAGCCGCAATTGATTATTGCCGACGAACCGACCACGGCGCTGGACGTCACTGTACAGTTGCAGGTATTGCGCCTGCTTAAACATAAAGCCCGCGCCAGCGGAACTGCGGTGCTGTTCATTAGCCATGATATGGCCGTGGTGTCGCAACTGTGCGATAGCGTCTATGTGATGTATGCCGGAAGCGTAATTGAAAGCGGCGTGACGGCAGACGTTATCCATCTTCCCCGGCATCCGTATGCCATTGGTTTGCTGCAATGCGCACCGGAACATGGAATACCGCGTCAGCCCTTACCCGCCATCTCAGGGACGGTGCCAAATCTCACCCGTTTGCCTGACGGCTGTGCTTTTCGCGATCGTTGCTATGCGGCAGGTGCACAGTGTGAAAACGTCCCGGCGCTGACAGCGTGTGGTGACAACAACCACCGCTGCGCCTGTTGGTATCCGCAGCAGGAGGTCATCAGTGTCTGACACGTTATTAACGTTACGCGACGTCCATATCGATTTCCCTGCCCGCAAAAACTGGCTTGGCAGAACTACCGAGTTTGTTCATGCCATTAATGGCATAGACTTGCAGATCCGCCGTGGTGAAACCTTAGGGATCGTCGGAGAATCCGGCTGTGGCAAAAGTACCCTTGCGCAGTTGCTGATGGGTATGCTGCAACCGAGTCACGGGCAGTGCACTCGTTCAGGATCACAGCGCAAAATGCAGATGGTATTTCAGGACCCGCTCTCTTCTCTCAATCCTCGCTTACCGGTGTGGCGCATCATCACGGAACCGGTATGGATTGCAAACCGCGGTAGTGAGCTACAGCGGCGGGCGCTGGCAGAGGAACTGGCTGTACAGGTGGGGATTCGACCGGAGTATCTCGACCGCCTGCCTCATGCGTTCTCTGGCGGGCAGCGACAACGCATCGCCATTGCCAGAGCACTCTCTTCGCAACCGGATGTGATGGTGCTTGATGAACCCACCTCGGCGCTGGATATCTCCGTGCAGGCGCAGATCCTCAATTTACTGGTAGCGCTACAGGAAAATCGCGGGCTGACCTATGTGCTGATTTCACACAATGTCTCAGTGATTCGTCATATGAGCGATCGGGTGGCGGTGATGTATCTCGGGCAGATTGTGGAACTGGGCGACGCTCAGCAGGTGCTCTCTACTCCGGCACATCCGTACACCCGATTATTGCTGGATTCCCTCCCCGCCATTGATAAGCCGCTGGAGGAGGAATGGGCATTGCGTAAAACAGAACTACCAGGAAACCGCACGCTGCCACAGGGCTGTTTTTTCCGCGAACGCTGCCCTCTGGCAACCAGTGGATGTGAAGTCCGGCAATCATTAACGACGCGGGCTGACGGACGTGAGATCAGGTGCTGGCGGGCACTGTAGAGATGCTAACAACGCATCAGGCAATCACGCGCCTGACGCGTCATCCGGCAATGCTTTATGATTTCAACTGATAATCCAGCGTAATTTCCGCTTTCAGTACCTGTGAAACCGGGCATCCTGCTTTTGCTTTCTGGATAATGCCGTCAAAAGTGGACGCATCAATACCCGGCACGGCAACTTCGCTCTTCAGTGCGATTTTAGTAATCGCAAAACCAGCATCCACTTTATCCAGCGACACATCGGCGGTGGTATCAATCGATGTTGGCGTGAATCCCGCTTCCCCCAGCATCAGCGAAAGCGCCATTGAGAAACATGCGGCATGCGCTGCGCCAATCAGTTCTTCAGGGTTAGTTCCTTTTTCGCCTTCAAAACGCGTGTTAAACCCATACGGCTGTTGGTTCAGCACGCCGCTCTCGGTGGATACTGTCCCCTTCCCGCGTTTAATATCGCCTTCCCAGTGTGCCTGACCTTTCTTATGGATTGTCATTCTTGCTCTCCTGTGGGCTTAAAAAGGAAATTATAGACTACGTGAGAATCAGCACGAGGATAAGCAGGATATTCCGAATAAAATCAGGCGAAAATATTTCTCCTGCACTTAAATTAAACGCCCACAATAGATAACCGGAAATATATAACCCAAGAGATATTACCTCAATATAAATCAACTCATTACAATAACAATCCCCATCAATATCATGCAGTTAAAATATAAAAATCATCAACCAGGACTAATCTTAACAACGAAGCGGTAAATATTTGTCATGCTGAATGTGCTTTATAAATCTGCGATCCGTAGCAGACACCATAAATACACAGACACGGAGAATCACTATGTTTACTTATTATCAGGCAGAAAATTCAACAGCAGAACCCGCTCTGGTTAATGCCATTGAGCAAGGCCTTCGGGCAGAGCACGGTGTTGTCACTGAAGATGACATTCTCATGGAGTTGACCAAATGGGTCGAAGCCTCTGATAACGACATCCTCAGTGACATCTACCAGCAAACGATAAATTATGTGATCAGTGGCCAGCACCCTGCGCTTTAAGCTGCTATGCTTGATCGGCAACCTAATTTAGGGGTTTAGCACGTGTTTCTTCGCTACGGCGATGTTGTCCTTAAAACTAGCTACAGGATTGAGGAGTACAAATGAAATCGAACCGTCAGGCACGTCATATTCTTGGACTGGATCATAAAATTTCTAACCAGCGCAAAATAGTTACCGAAGGTGACAAATCCAGCGTAGTAAATACCCCAACCGGCAGAAAACGCCCCGCTGAAAAGTAATTCATAACCATCAGTCCTCAATGACGATTAAACACCATTGCCTGCGCAATGGTGTTTTTGTTTTTATCTGCTTTATACTTGGGGCCGACGCCCTGGCGGTAAAGCAAAGAAGATAAAAGCACCCCAGGGATGGATATTCAAAAAAGAGTGAGTGACATGGAACCAAAAACAAAAAAACAGCGTTCGCTTTATATTCCTTACGCTGGCCCTGTACTGCTGGAATTTCCGTTGTTGAATAAAGGCAGCGCCTTCAGCATGGAAGAACGCCGTAACTTCAACCTGCTGGGGTTACTGCCGGAAGTGGTCGAAACCATCGAAGAACAAGCGGAACGTGCGTGGATCCAGTACCAGGGATTCAAAACCGAAATCGACAAGCACATCTACCTGCGTAATATCCAGGACACCAACGAAACCCTCTTCTACCGTCTGGTAAACAATCATCTTGATGAGATGATGCCTGTTATTTATACCCCAACCGTCGGCGCAGCCTGTGAGCGTTTTTCTGAGATCTACCGTCGTTCACGCGGCGTATTTATCTCTTACCAGAACCGCCACAATATGGACGATATTCTGCAAAACGTGCCGAACCATAATATCAAAGTGATTGTGGTGACCGACGGCGAACGTATTCTGGGGCTTGGTGACCAGGGCATCGGCGGGATGGGCATTCCAATTGGTAAACTGTCGCTCTATACCGCCTGTGGCGGTATCAGCCCGGCGTATACGCTGCCGGTGGTGCTGGATGTTGGCACTAATAACCAGCAACTGCTTAACGATCCGCTGTATATGGGCTGGCGTAACCCGCGTATTACAGACGACGAATACTAT
Organism: Escherichia sp. E10V5; assembly: GCF_004212315.1. Taxonomy (NCBI): domain Bacteria; kingdom Pseudomonadati; phylum Pseudomonadota; class Gammaproteobacteria; order Enterobacterales; family Enterobacteriaceae; genus Escherichia; species Escherichia sp. E10V5. The sequence continues at coordinate 20,217 of NZ_RHJM01000049.1, read as the reverse complement.
GAATTTGTTGACGAATTTATCCAGGCTGTGAAACAACGCTGGCCGGACGTGCTGTTACAGTTTGAAGACTTCGCGCAAAAAAATGCGATGCCACTGCTTAACCGCTATCGCAATGAAATTTGTTCCTTTAATGATGATATTCAGGGAACCGCGGCGGTAACGGTAGGCACACTGATCGCAGCCAGTCGCGCGGCAGGCGGTCAGTTAAGCGAGAAAAAAATCGTCTTCCTCGGTGCAGGTTCAGCGGGATGCGGCATTGCCGAAATGATCATCGCCCAGACCCAGCGCGAAGGATTAAGCGAGGAAGCGGCGCGGCAGAAAGTCTTTATGGTCGATCGCTTTGGCCTGCTGACCGACAAGATGCCGAACTTGCTACCTTTCCAGACCAAACTGGTGCAGAAGCGCGAAAACCTCAGTGACTGGGATACCGACAGCGATGTGCTGTCACTGCTGGATGTGGTGCGCAATGTCAAACCGGATATTCTGATTGGTGTCTCCGGACAGGCCGGGCTTTTCACCGAAGAAATCATCCGTGAGATGCACAAACACTGTCCGCGTCCGATCGTGATGCCGCTGTCTAACCCGACCTCACGCGTGGAAGCCACACCGCAGGACATTATCGCCTGGACCGAAGGTAACGCGCTGGTCGCCACTGGCAGTCCGTTTAACCCAGTGGTATGGAAAGATAAAATCTACCCTATCGCCCAGTGTAACAACGCCTTTATTTTCCCGGGCATCGGGCTGGGCGTTATTGCTTCCGGCGCGTCACGTATCACCGATGAGATGCTGATGTCGGCAAGTGAAACGCTTGCTCAGTATTCGCCGCTGGTGCTGAACGGCGAAGGTCTGGTACTACCGGAACTGAAAGATATTCAGAAAGTCTCCCGCGCAATTGCGTTTGCGGTTGGCAAAATGGCGCAGCAGCAAGGCGTGGCGGTGAAAACGTCTGCCGAAGCTTTGCAACAAGCCATTGACGATAATTTCTGGCAAGCCGAATACCGCGACTACCGCCGTACCTCCATCTAAGCCTGCGCCCGGTAGTGAAGGCTACCGGGCAATTTTTCTCTCCCTTTTTTAGATCTCATCCATACTGGGTAGTGGCGAATAAATCTCATTTGCCTCACCTGCTATGCAGAACATCATCCGAAAAGGAGGAACTATGAAGGCTGCGGTTGTTACGAAGGATCATCATGTTGACGTTACGGATAAAACACTGCGCTCACTGAAACATGGCGAAGCCCTGCTGAAAATGGAGTGTTGTGGTGTATGTCATACCGATCTTCATGTTAAGAATGGCGATTTTGGTGATAAGACCGGTGTGATTTTGGGTCATGAAGGTATTGGTGTGGTGGCAGAAGTTGGCCCAGGTGTCACCTCATTAAAACCAGGCGATCGTGCCAGCGTGGCGTGGTTTTACGAAGGATGCGGTCATTGCGAATACTGTAATAGTGGTAACGAAACCCTCTGTCGTTCGGTAAAAAATGCCGGATACAGCGTTGATGGCGGGATGGCGGAAGAGTGCATCGTGGTCGCCGATTATGCGGTAAAAGTGCCAGATGGCCTGGACTCGGCGGCGGCCAGCAGCATTACCTGTGCGGGCGTCACCACCTATAAAGCAGTGAAACTGTCAAAAATTCGTCCAGGGCAGTGGATTGCTATTTACGGTCTTGGCGGTCTGGGTAACCTCGCCCTGCAATACGCAAAGAATGTCTTTAACGCCAAAGTGATCGCCATTGATGTCAATGATGAGCAGTTAAAACTGGCGACCGAAATGGGCGCTGATTTAGCGATTAACTCACGCACTGAAGACGCCGCCAAAATTGTGCAGGAAAAAACCGGTGGCGCTCACGCCGCTGTGGTGACAGCGGTGGCTAAAGCTGCGTTTAACTCGGCGGTTGATGCTGTACGAGCAGGCGGTCGTGTTGTGGCTGTCGGTCTGCCGCCGGAGTCTATGAGCCTGGATATCCCACGCCTTGTGCTGGATGGTATTGAAGTGGTCGGTTCGCTGGTCGGCACGCGCCAGGATCTAACCGAAGCCTTCCAGTTTGCCGCCGAAGGCAAAGTGGTGCCGAAAGTCGCCCTGCGTCCGTTAGCGGACATCAACACCATCTTTACCGAGATGGAAGAAGGCAAAATCCGTGGCCGTATGGTGATTGATTTCCGTCGCTAAGAGACCTTTGCTGCGACTGCCATGTTCGGGTCGCAGCATCGCACACTCTCCAACATGAAATGGCTAAATGGATTATTGTTGCGTAGGAAGGAACAATAATGATAGTGTTCCCAGTGAAGGAACACTACTGAGAGTAAAGACACTGATGAAAATGGCCAATCATCCCCGCCCGGGGGACATTATTCAGGAATCACTGGACGAACTTAATGTCAGCCTGCGCGAGTTTGCCAGAGCAATGGAAATTGCGCCCTCAACGGCAAGCCGATTGCTGACCGGAAAAGCAGCTTTGACGCCAGAAATGGCAATTAAACTTTCCGTGGTGATCGGCAGTTCGCCGCAAATGTGGCTGAATCTGCAAAACGCCTGGAGTCTGGCAGAGGCAGAAAAAACGGTCGATGTGTCGCGACTGCGCCGTCTGGCTGCGCAGTAAATATTTACTCATTTCCGACCGCTGGATTTCTCTGCGACACCTGTTTCGAAAGGAAATCGACAAGCAACTCCAGCGGAAATACAGTATCTTTTGTCTGGCGCAATTCCTCCAGTGACCACCAGCGGTGATCGCCTATAACGAGCTTTTCATGATGACTCCAGCCAGAAAATTCAGTCTCTTTTTGCGCCACGCGGATCATAAAGAAACGCTCATCGGCGATAACGCTTTCTCCGCTCGGTAACATCATGGTGAATCTTTGGCTGGCTATTTGTGGTCCGGCTGACTGGCGGGAAATGCCTGTTTCTTCCTGCAACTCCCTTAACGCAGCCTCTTCGAAAGACTCGTTATGTTCCAACCCACCACCAGGCGTAGCCCAGTATTGTCTTCCGGTAAGCGCATCATCAGTATGCTGAAAACGAAATAACAGCACCCGATTATCGGCGCTGAGAACAAATAATCTTGCTGCAGGGCGTATACGCATAATAACCTCCATGTCAGATAAAAAAATGGCGCCTTTTACAGCGCCATTTTCAGCTTAAAGTTCAAAAGAGATTATATCCCTTCTTCACTCTCTTTTTTCGCTTCTGCCTTCTCGATTTCACGATACCAGCGCGGATGGTGTTTCTTCGCCCAGCGACGGCTTACCTTCCCTTCGATCATCCCTTTAATCGATCCTTTCACCCAAAATGCCATATACATATGGATCAGGATGGCGTGGATCAGGATGATACCGGCAGCCGCGTGGATCAGCAGGCTATAACGGACAACCTGCATCGGGAAGTACTGCGCAAAGTACGGACGCCAGATAATCACCCCGGTCACCAGCAGCACGAAAATCATGCTCATGATTGACCAGAACATCATCTTTTGCCCGGCGTTGTACTTACCGACATCCGCCACTTTATGCTCATTGCCTTTTAATACTTCGACAATGTTCAACAGCCACGGAATATCTTTCTTATCCGGGATGTTGTGATGCACAAAACGCACAAACATAAACATCAGCGCGACGAAAATCGCAATGCCGAAGAACGGGTGCAAAATGCGTCCCATCTGCGGCGTACCGAAGGTTTGCGTCAGCCATTGCAGCGTCGGGAAGAAGAACGAAATCCCGGACAGCGCCACCAAGAAGAAGCAAATCACCACGGTCCAGTGACAGGCGCGATCAATAAATTTGGTGCGCACAATCATTTTCGACTTACTCATGATTTCCCTCCTCGTCATCGTCCACTTCCTTATTCGGGCCAATACCGATGTAGTGGAAAATCAACCCGGCAAAAGTGGCAATAAAGCCAGCCGCTGCCAGCGGTTTCAACGCGCCTTTCCACAGGCTTACCGAGGTGTCGATCTTCGGATCTTTCGGCAGACCGTGATACAGCTCCGGCTGATCGGCGTGATGCAGCACGTACATGACATGCGTACCACCGACACCTTCCGGGTTGTAGACGCCAGCATGTTCGTAACCACGCGCTTTCAGTTTCGCCACGCGCTGTTCCGCCAGCTCCAGCATCTCCTTCTTGGTGCCAAAGTGGATAGCCCCGGTCGGACAGGTTTTCACACAAGCTGGTTCCTGGCCGACGCTGACGCGATCGACGCAGAGTGTGCATTTATATACCCGGTTATCCTCTTTGTTGAGGCGCGGAATATTAAACGGACACCCGGCAATGCAGTAACCACAGCCGATGCAGTTTTCCGACTGGAAATCGACAATCCCGTTAGCGTACTGAATGATTGCACCAGCAGACGGGCACGCCTTCAGGCAGCCCGGATCTTCACAGTGCATACAGCCGTCTTTACGGATCAGCCACTCCAGCTTGCCGTTCTGTTCGGTTTCGCTAAAGCGCATCACCGTCCAGGACTTGGCGCTCAGATCGGCGGGGTTATCGTAAACCCCGACGCAGTGCCCCACTTCATCACGGATGTCGTTCCACTCCGAACACGCCACCTGACAGGCTTTACAGCCGATACAGGTAGAAACGTCGATAAGTTTCGCGACTTCTGCTTTGTAATCACGCACCTGCGAAGGCGGCGTGATGGAGTTAGTTGCGGACCTTTTGATAATGTCCTGCGTTTCCATAGCCATCTGTTCGCCCCCTTACGCCTTCTCGATGTTTACTAAGAACGCTTTATATTCCGGCGTTTGCGAGTTTGCATCACCGACATTCGGCGTCAGAGTGTTAGCGATATAACCTTTACGCGCGACACCCTCAAAGCCCCAGTGGATTGGAATACCCACCGTTTCAACCTGCTGACCGTTTACATTCAGCGGTTTCAGACGGCGCGTTACCACAGCCACCGCGCGGATAAAACCACGCTTGCTGGAGACAGTGACACGATCGCCATTGGCAATGCCTTTCGCTGCCGCCAGCGTTTCGCTTATTTCCACAAACTGTTCCGGCTGAGCAATTGCGTTGAGCAACGCGTGCTTGGTCCAGGTGTGGAAGTGCTCGGTCAGACGATAGGTCGTACCCACATACGGGAACTGCTCTTTTTTACCCATCCGCAGCGCGTCTTGTTCATACAGACGAACAACCGGGTTAGAAACCACGTTCGGATGCAGCGGGTTAGTACCCAGCGGCGTCTCAATTGGTTCGTAGTGTTCCGGGAACGGGCCTTCCGCCATTTTGTTAATGGCAAACAGACGTCCCATCCCTTCCGGCTGCATGATAAACGGCCCGGTTGGCGTACCCGGTGCGGCATTGCCGAAGTCCGGAATATCGTTACCCGTCCACTTGCTGCCGTTCCACTGGATCAGCATCCGTTTCGGATCCCACGGTTTACCGTTGATATCCGCCGAAGCACGGTTGTAGAGTACGCGACGGTTGAGCGGCCACGCCCAGGCCCATCCCAGCGTATTCCCCAGACCGGATGGGTCGGAGTTATCGCGGTTAGCCATCTGGTTGCCCTGCTCTGTCCAGCTACCGGTGTAGATCCAGCAAGAAGATGCGGTTGTACCGTCATCACGCAAATGCGCAAAGCTACTCAGCAACTGACCTTTCTTCGCAATCAGTACGCCATTGGCATCATAGAGATCTTCCAGCGCATAGCCGTTGTTCTCTTTTGCCACTTCGTCAGACTGCGGCTCGTGCGGCTGCTTGTAGTTCCAGCTCATCTTCATCAGCGGTTCTACGCCTTTACCACCTTCGGCTTTGTACAGCTCGCGCAGATGATGGTAGATGCCCGCCAGAATTTCGCCGTCGTTACGCGCTTCGCCCGGTGCGTCCTGACCTTTCCAGTGCCACTGCAACCAGCGACCGGAGTTAGCGATAGAACCATCTTCTTCAGCAAAGCAGGTCGAAGGCAGACGGAATACTTCAGTCTGAATAGACGCCGGATCGACATCGTTCGACTCGCCGTGGTTCTGCCAGAAGGTAGAGGTTTCAGTCACCAGCGGATCGATAACCACCATGTACTTCAGCTTGCTCAGGCAGCTAACCACTTTGTTTTTGTCCGGGAAGGACGCAACCGGGTTAAAGCCCTGGCAGAAATAACCGGTGACTTTGCCTTCGTCCATCATGTTGAAATACTTGATGACGTCGTAGGTCTGATCCCACTTCGGCAGCCAGTCGTAGCCCCAGTTATTCTCTTTCTGCGCGGCATCGCCGTAGAAAGATTTCATCAGGCTAACGAAGAACTTCGGATAGTTGCTCCAGTAGTTCACCTGATCGGCCAGCGTCGCTTTCGGCGTGTTCGCTTCCAGATACGACTGCAAATCAACCTGTTTTTCTGACGGCAGCGTCAGATAACCCGGCAGGCTGGTAGAGAGCAGGCCTAAGTCGGTCAGGCCCTGAATGTTGGAGTGACCACGCAGTGCGTTCACGCCGCCACCGGCCATACCCATGTTACCGAGCAGCAACTGGATCATCGCCATAGTACGGATGTTCTGCGCACCCACGGTGTGCTGCGTCCAGCCCAGCGCGTACAGGAAGGTGGTTGTGCGATCCGGCGCGCTGGTGGAGGCCAGCACTTCACACACTTTCAGGAAGTCGGCTTTTGGCGTACCGCAGATGTTTTCAACAACGTCCGGTGTGTAGCGGGAAACGTGCGCTTTCAGCAGGTTCCACACACAGCGCGGATGAGTCAGTGTTTCATCGCGTTTCGCATAGCCGTTTTCATCGAACTGATAGTTCCAGGACGACTTATCGTACTGGCGTTTTTCAGCGTCATAGCCGCTGAACAGGCCATCTTCGAAAGCAAAATCATCACGCACCAGCAGGCTGGCGTTGGTGTAATGCTTAACGTATTCGGCGTTGATTTTGTTATTTTCGATCAGGTAGCGCAAAACGCCAGACAGGAACGTAATGTCCGTACCGGAACGAATAGGTGCGTAAATATCCGCTACAGAAGCGGTACGCGTAAAACGGGGATCGACAACGATCAAGGTTGCATCGTTGTTGTTTTTCGCTTCCATCGCCCAGCGGAAACCGACGGGATGTGCTTCAGCAGCGTTACCGCCCATCACCATTACGACGTTAGCGTTTTTGATATCCACCCAGTGGTTGGTCATCGCACCGCGACCAAATGTTGGAGCAAGACTTGCTACCGTTGGTCCGTGTCAGACGCGCGCCTGGTTGTCTACCGCCAGCATCCCGAGGGAGCGGGCAAATTTCTGGGTCAGCATCCCGGTTTCGTTGCTGGCACCGGAGGCACACAGCATACCGGTAGAAAGCCAACGGTTTACCGTTACGCCCTGCTCGTTCTTTTCAATAAAGTTAGCGTCACGGTCAGCTTTCATCAGCTTCGCAATACGGGAGAATGCTTCATCCCAGCTAATGCGCTGCCATTTGTCAGAACCTGGCGCACGATATTCCGGGTAGCGCAGACGGTTTTCGCTGTTGACGTAATCCAGCAAACCTGCCCCTTTCGGGCACAGCGCACCACGGCTTACCGGATGATCCGGGTCACCTTCAATGTGATAAATCGCTTCTCTGGCGTTTTTCGCGCCATCACCCAGGCTATACATCAATAGCCCGCAACCTACGGAACAGTATGTGCAGGTGTTACGGATCTCTTTAGCGCGTAATAATTTGTAGTTTCGCGCCTGAGCCAGTGCTTGCTTCGGGGCAAAGCCCAATGCTGCTACTGTTGTTCCCGCCATACCGCCCGCGCAGATTTTAAAAAATTGTCTGCGACTGACGTCCATTGCTTTCCTCTTTTTTCAGGGGTATTACTGCGCGAGGAAACTAACAGTAAAATTCTGAATCTTTTTGCGCGAAATCAAAAAGAACACCTGTTTGCCACAAAATAATCCGCCTGCGCAAATTGACCTACCTCAATGGCGGTAGAAAAACACACCACTGCCTGACAGCCTGGTTAAAAAAATGCTATAAATTTCAGCTTAATTTTTAACGGCAAGAGAGACTAAACAGCGAGCATGACACGACAAAAAGCAACGCTCATAGGGCTAATAGCGATCGTCCTGTGGAGCACGATGGTAGGATTGATTCGCGGCATCAGTGAGGGGCTCGGCCCGGTCGGTGGCGCAGCTGCTATCTATTCATTAAGCGGGCTGCTGTTAATTTTCACGGTTGGCTTTCCGCGCATTCGGCAGATCCCCAAAGGTTATTTACTTGCGGGGAGTTTCTTATTCGTCAGCTATGAAATCTGTCTGGCACTTTCCTTAGGGTATGCAGCAACCCGCCATCAGGCAATTGAAGTGGGCATGGTGAACTATTTATGGCCCAGTCTGACGATACTTTTTGCCATTCTGTTTAATGGCCAGAAAACCAACTGGCTGATTGTACCAGGGTTATTATTAGCCCTTGGTGGCGTCTGCTGGGTATTAGGGGGTGAAAATGGCCTCAAGCCGGATGAAATTATCAACAATATCACTACCAGCCCGTTGAGTTATTGCCTGGCTTTTATTGGTGCTTTTATCTGGGCCGCTTATTGCACGGTCACCAATAAATATGCCCGTGGATTTAACGGTATTACCGTTTTCGTCCTGCTGACGGGAGCAAGTTTGTGGGTTTACTATTTTTTAACGCCGCAACCGGAGATGGTATTTAGCACGCCCGTCATTATAAAACTTATCTCAGCGGCATTTACTTTAGGATTTGCTTACGCGGCGTGGAACGTCGGCATTTTACATGGCAATGTCACCATTATGGCGGTAGGTTCGTATTTTACGCCTGTGCTTTCGTCGGCGCTTGCTGCGGTACTGCTTAGTGCTCCGCTATCGTTCTCTTTCTGGCAAGGCGCATTGATGGTCTGCGGCGGTTCCCTGCTCTGCTGGCTGGCAACGCGTCAACGATAAGCAAAGGCTACGACAATAAAGCCACGATTCATACGGCAACAAACACGTTTGCCGTATGTTAGTTTAAAAATAAGTAAAAATATGATGCATCATTGTTACATTCAGTAACACATATCCATTCAGATAATCAGCTTTCTCCCCCCGCAGTTTCGCTTTGTTATCTATTCTTTCAATCAGCACTTCACTCTATTTACTCTTAATTCTAATAACGGACCATTGCGTCCAATGCCCTGCCTTGTCTTTTTTTCATTAACAATGTGTGCATGTGAGGAAGAATATGGCACTACAAAATGAGAAAAATAATCGTTACCTTTTACGCGACTGGAAGCCAGAAAATCCGGCATTCTGGGAAAATAAAGGAAAACACATTTCCCGAAGAAACCTCTGGATATCAGTAAGTTGTTTACTCCTTGCCTTCTGTGTCTGGATGTTATTTAGCGCAGTTGCCGTTAATCTCAATAAAATCGGCTTTAATTTCACTACTGATCAGCTTTTTTTATTAACCGCCTTACCTTCCGTTTCCGGTGCATTATTGCGTGTTCCCTACTCCTTTATGGTGCCTATATTCGGCGGACGCCGTTGGACAGTTTTTAGTACCGCGATTCTGATTATTCCTTGCGTCTGGCTCGGTATTGCTGTGCAAAATCCGAATACCCCTTTTGGGATATTTATTGTTATTGCTTTGCTCTGTGGTTTTGCTGGCGCGAACTTTGCTTCGAGTATGGGAAATATCAGTTTTTTCTTCCCGAAAGCCAAACAAGGCAGTGCATTAGGGATTAATGGCGGGTTGGGGAATTTAGGCGTCAGCGTGATGCAACTGGTTGCGCCGCTGGTGATTTTTGTACCGGTATTTGCTTTTCTTGGCGTCAATGGCGTACCGCAGGCCGATGGTTCTGTGATGTCGCTGGCGAACGCCGCATGGATTTGGGTACCGCTACTGGCGATTGCCACTATCGCCGCCTGGTCAGGGATGAATGATATTGCCAGTTCACGTGCGTCAATTGCTGACCAGTTGCCCGTTTTGCAACGGTTGCATCTGTGGCTGCTGAGTCTGCTCTATCTCGCTACCTTTGGCTCGTTTATCGGTTTTTCCGCCGGATTTGCCATGCTGGCAAAAACACAGTTCCCGGATGTGAATATTCTGCGCCTGGCGTTCTTTGGCCCGTTTATCGGTGCCATCGCGCGGTCGGTGGGTGGTGCTATTTCCGATAAATTCGGCGGCGTGCGGGTGACGTTGATCAACTTCATTTTTATGGCGATTTTCAGCGCCCTGCTGTTCCTCACCCTACCTGGCACGGGTTCCGGCAATTTCATCGCATTTTACGCTGTGTTTATGGGGTTATTCCTTACCGCTGGTTTGGGAAGTGGTTCTACTTTCCAGATGATCGCTGTCATCTTTCGCCAGATAACGGTTTATCGCGTCAAGATGAAAGGCGGCAGCGATGAACAGGCCCAGCGAGAAGCAATCACTGAAACGGCGGCGGCGCTGGGCTTTATTTCGGCCATCGGCGCGGTGGGCGGCTTCTTTATTCCACAAGCATTTGGCATGTCGCTCAATATGACCGGCTCGCCAGTGGGCGCGATGAAAGTGTTTTTAATCTTTTACATCATCTGTGTGCTGCTGACCTGGCTGGTTTATGGTCGGCGGAAGTTCAGCCAAAAATAAGAGATCGATGCCTGGTGTACAACCGTGTCGCATCCGACAAGGCATCAGATCCCAAATCATTCCTGGAGCAGGAGTCATGTCATGAGTAAACTTTTGGATCGCTTTCGCTACTTCAAACAAAAGGGCGAAACCTTTGCCGATGGTCACGGACAGGTGATGCATAGCAACCGCGACTGGGAAGATAGCTATCGCCAGCGTTGGCAATTCGACAAAATCGTGCGTTCCACCCACGGCGTTAACTGCACTGGCTCCTGTAGCTGGAAAATCTACGTTAAAAATGGCCTGGTGACCTGGGAAATCCAGCAGACCGACTACCCACGAACCCGCCCTGACCTGCCCAATCATGAACCCCGCGGCTGCCCACGTGGCGCAAGTTACTCCTGGTATCTTTACAGCGCTAACCGCCTGAAATACCCGCTAATTCGTAAACGACTGATTGAACTGTGGCGCGAAGCCCTTAAACAGCACAACGATCCAGTACTGGCGTGGGCATCGATTATGAACGATCCGCAAAAGTGCCTGAGCTACAAGCAGGTACGTGGGCGCGGCGGCTTTATCCGCTCCAACTGGCAGGAACTAAACCAGCTGATTGCCGCCGCTAACGTCTGGACCATCAAAACTTACGGCCCGGATCGCGTTGCCGGATTCTCACCGATTCCAGCCATGTCGATGGTATCTTACGCCGCCGGAACGCGTTATCTGTCGCTGCTTGGCGGCACCTGTTTAAGTTTCTACGACTGGTATTGCGACCTGCCGCCCGCCTCGCCAATGACCTGGGGCGAGCAAACCGACGTGCCAGAATCTGCCGACTGGTATAACTCCAGTTACATCATCGCCTGGGGATCTAACGTACCGCAGACGCGCACGCCAGACGCTCACTTCTTTACCGAAGTGCGCTACAAAGGCACCAAAACTATCGCCATTACCCCTGACTACTCGGAAGTAGCAAAACTGTGCGACCATTGGCTGGCGCCAAAGCAAGGCACTGATAGCGCGCTGGCGATGGCGATGGGCCATGTGATTTTAAAAGAGTTTCATCTCGATAATCCCAGCGACTACTTTATCAACTACTGCCGCCGATACAGCGACATGCCGATGCTGGTAATGCTGGAACCACGTGAAGATGGCAGCTACGTTCCCGGGCGCATGATCCGCGCGTCTGACCTGGTGAATGGACTGGGCGAAAGCAACAATCCGCAGTGGAAAACCGTGGCGGTTAATACCGCAGGTGAACTGGTGGTGCCGAACGGTTCGATTGGTTTTCGCTGGGGAGAAAAAGGCAAATGGAATCTGGAATCCATTGCCGCCGGTACGGAAACCGAATTGTCGTTAACCCTGCTCGGTCAACACGACACCGTTGCAGGCGTGGCCTTCCCCTACTTTGGCGGCATTGAAAATCCGCACTTTCGCAGCGTAAAACACGATCCTGTACTGGTGCGTCAATTACCCGTTAAAAACCTGACATTAGCCGATGGCAGTGTCTGTCCGGTGGTCAGCGTTTATGATTTGGTACTGGCGAATTACGGCCTCGATCGCGGGCTGGAAGATGAAAGCAGCGCGAAAGATTACGCTGAAATCAAACCGTACACCCCAGCCTGGGGTGAGCAAATTACCGGCGTACCGCGCCAGTATATTGAAACCATCGCCCGCGAATTTGCTGATACCGCCCATAAAACGCATGGGCGCTCGATGATTATCCTCGGTGCTGGCGTCAACCACTGGTATCACATGGACATGAACTACCGCGGGATGATCAATATGCTGATCTTCTGCGGTTGTGTCGGGCAAAGCGGCGGCGGCTGGGCGCACTATGTCGGTCAGGAAAAACTGCGCCCGCAAACCGGCTGGTTGCCGCTGGCCTTTGCGCTCGACTGGAACCGACCACCGCGCCAGATGAACAGCACCTCGTTTTTCTACAATCACTCCAGCCAGTGGCGCTATGAAAAAGTCACCGCGCAGGAATTGCTCTCACCGCTGGCCGACGCCAGTAAATACAGCGGTCATCTGATTGATTTCAACGTTCGCGCCGAGCGCATGGGCTGGCTACCTTCTGCGCCGCAACTGGGGCGTAACCCGCTATCCCTGAAAGCCGAAGCCGACAAGGCCGGATTATCACCCGCCGAATTTACCGCCCAGGCACTAAAGTCAGGCGAGTTACGCATGGCCTGCGAACAGCCGGACAACGGCAGCAACCATCCGCGTAACCTGTTTGTCTGGCGTTCAAACCTGCTTGGCTCGTCCGGCAAGGGCCACGAGTATATGCAGAAGTATCTGCTGGGTACGGAAAGTGGCATTCAGGGGGAAGAACTTGGACCGACGGAGGGAATCCAACCGGAAGAAGTTGAGTGGCAAACTGCAGCGATTGAAGGCAAGCTCGACCTGCTGGTGACGCTCGACTTCCGTATGTCCAGCACCTGTCTTTTCTCCGATATTGTTCTGCCTACTGCCACCTGGTACGAAAAAGACGATATGAATACTTCGGATATGCATCCGTTTATTCATCCACTTTCTGCGGCGGTCGATCCGGCCTGGGAATCACGCAGCGACTGGGAAATCTACAAAGGTATCGCCAAAGCCTTTTCGCAAGTGTGCGTGGGACATCTCGGCAAAGAAACCGACGTGGTATTACAACCACTGCTGCACGACTCTCCGGCAGAGCTCTCCCAGCCGTGTGAAGTGCTCGACTGGCGCAAAGGCGAATGCGATCTGATCCCTGGCAAAACTGCCCCCAATATTGTGGCGGTGGAACGCGACTACCCTGCTACCTATGAACGCTTTACCTCGCTCGGGCCACTGATGGACAAACTTGGCAACGGCGGTAAAGGGATTTCGTGGAATACCCAGGATGAAATCGATTTCCTCGGTAAACTCAATTACACCAAGCGTGATGGCCCGGCACAGGGGCGTCCGCTGATTGACACCGCCATTGATGCATCAGAAGTGATTCTGGCGCTGGCACCGGAAACCAACGGCCATGTGGCGGTCAAAGCGTGGCAGGCGCTGGGCGAGATCACCGGGCGCGAACATACCCATCTGGCGCTGCACAAAGAGGACGAGAAGATTCGCTTTCGCGATATTCAGGCGCAGCCACGTAAAATTATCTCCAGCCCCACATGGTCCGGTCTCGAAAGCGATCACGTCTCCTACAACGCCGGATACACCAACGTTCATGAGTTAATTCCGTGGCGCACGCTGTCGGGCCGTCAGCAGCTGTATCAGGATCATCCGTGGATGCGTGCTTTTGGTGAAAGCCTGGTGGCTTATCGCCCGCCTATCGACACCCGCAGCGTCAGTGAAATGCGCCAGATCCCGCCAAACGGCTTCCCGGAAAAAGCACTTAACTTCCTGACGCCGCACCAGAAATGGGGCATTCACTCCACCTACAGTGAAAACCTGCTGATGCTGACGCTTTCTCGCGGTGGGCCGATTGTCTGGATCAGCGAAACCGATGCCCGCGAACTGACCATTGTCGATAACGACTGGGTGGAAGTGTTTAACGCCAACGGCGCGCTGACAGCTCGTGCGGTTGTTAGTCAGCGCGTACCGCCGGGCATGACCATGATGTATCACGCCCAGGAACGCATTATGAATATCCCCGGCTCGGAAGTAACCGGCATGCGCGGCGGCATTCATAACTCGGTCACCCGAGTTTGCCCGAAACCGACGCATATGATTGGCGGTTACGCGCAGCTGGCCTGGGGCTTCAACTACTACGGCACCGTCGGCTCGAACCGCGACGAATTTATCATGATCCGCAAGATGAAGAACGTTAACTGGCTGGATGATGAAGGTCGCGATCAGGTACAGGAGGCGAAAAAATGAAAATCCGTTCGCAAGTCGGCATGGTGCTTAACCTCGACAAATGTATCGGCTGCCATACCTGTTCGGTGACCTGCAAAAACGTCTGGACCGGTCGCGAAGGCATGGAGTACGCATGGTTTAACAACGTCGAAACCAAACCGGGCATTGGTTACCCGAAAAACTGGGAAGATCAGGAAGAGTGGCAAGGCGGCTGGGTCCGCGATGTCAACGGTAAGATCCGTCCGCGTCTGGGCAGCAAGATGGGGGTAATAACCAAAATCTTCGCAAACCCGGTGGTGCCGCAGATTGACGATTACTACGAACCTTTCACCTTCGACTACGAACATTTGCATAGCGCGCCAGAAGGTAAACATATTCCCACCGCCCGCCCGCGTTCGCTGATTGACGGTAAGCGGATGGACAAAGTGATCTGGGGGCCAAACTGGGAAGAACTGCTGGGCGGAGAGTTCGAAAAACGCGCCCGCGACCGCAACTTCGAAGCCATGCAAAAGGAGATGTACGGGCAGTTTGAAAACACCTTCATGATGTATCTGCCGCGTCTGTGCGAACACTGCCTCAACCCCAGCTGCGTGGCGACCTGCCCCAGCGGCGCTATCTACAAACGCGAAGAAGATGGCATTGTGCTGATCGATCAGGATAAATGCCGTGGCTGGCGTTTGTGCATTAGCGGTTGTCCGTACAAAAAAATCTACTTCAACTGGAAAAGCGGGAAGTCAGAAAAATGTATCTTCTGTTACCCGCGAATTGAGTCAGGCCAACCCACCGTGTGCTCAGAAACCTGCGTGGGTCGCATCCGGTATCTGGGCGTGCTGCTTTACGACGCCGACCGCATTGAGGAAGCGGCGAGCACCGAGCGCGAGGTTGATCTCTATGAGCGCCAGTGCGAAGTGTTCCTCGATCCGCACGATCCCTCAGTGATCGAGGAAGCCCTGAAACAAGGTATTCCACAAAAT
This sequence comes from Escherichia sp. E10V5, assembly GCF_004212315.1. Taxonomy (NCBI): domain Bacteria; kingdom Pseudomonadati; phylum Pseudomonadota; class Gammaproteobacteria; order Enterobacterales; family Enterobacteriaceae; genus Escherichia; species Escherichia sp. E10V5. Next base: position 4,920 of record NZ_RHJM01000049.1, on the reverse strand, counting down.
GTGATTGAAGCTGCCCAGCGTTCACCTGTCTACAAAATGGCGATGGACTGGAAACTGGCGCTACCGTTGCACCCTGAATATCGCACCCTGCCGATGGTCTGGTACGTTCCTCCGTTGTCGCCGATTCAGTCCTACGCTGATGCGGGCGGTTTGCCGAAAAGCGAAGGCGTGCTCCCCGCCATCGAAAGCCTGCGTATTCCGGTGCAATACCTCGCCAATATGTTGAGTGCCGGCGATACCGGCCCGGTACTGCGTGCGCTAAAAAGGATGATGGCGATGCGCCACTATATGCGTTCACAAACCGTAGAAGGCGTAACGGATACCCGCGCCATCGACGAAGTGGGTTTGAGCGTCGCTCAGGTCGAAGAGATGTATCGCTATCTCGCTATCGCCAACTATGAAGATCGTTTTGTCATTCCGACCAGTCATCGTGAAATGGCGGGCGACGCTTTCGCAGAACGTAACGGCTGCGGCTTTACTTTTGGCGACGGTTGCCACGGCTCGGACAGCAAATTTAACCTGTTCAATAGTAGCCGAATTGATGCCATCGACATTACCGAAGTACGCAATAAAGCGGAGGGCGAATAATGCAGATCCTCAAAGTGATCGGCCTGTTGATGGAGTATCCGGACGAGCTGTTATGGGAAAGCAAGGAGGATGCGCTGGCGTTGATCCGCCGCGACGCGCCGATGCTTACGGATTTCACCAACAACCTGCTTAACGCGCCGCTGCTGGATAAACAGGCCGAATGGTGCGAAGTGTTTGACCGTGGACGTACCACATCGCTGCTGCTGTTCGAACATGTTCATGCCGAGTCCCGCGATCGAGGCCAGGCAATGGTGAACCTGCTGGCGGAGTATGAAAAGGTCGGTTTGCAACTGGATTGTCGGGAACTGCCTGATTATCTGCCGCTGTATCTGGAGTATTTAAGCGTACTGCCGGACGATCAGGCGAAAGAAGGGTTACTCAACGTTGCGCCGATCCTCGCTCTGCTTGGCGGACGCTTAAAACAACGCGAGGCACCGTGGTATTCGTTGTTTGACGCCCTACTGCTTCTGGCGGGTAGTACACTTTCAAGTGACAGTGTCACTAAACAGATTCGCAGTGAAGAGCGCGATGACACCCGCCAGGCGCTGGATGCGGTGTGGGAAGAGGAACAGGTGAAGTTTATTGAAGATAACGCCACGGCGTGTGACAGCTCGCCGCTTAATCAATATCAGCGACGCTTTAGCCAGGATGTCGCACCGCAGTATGTCGACATCAGTGCGGGAGGTGGGAAATGATTCAGTATCTGAACGTCTTTTTTTACGATATCTACCCGTACTTGTGTGGCACGGTTTTTATCCTTGGAAGCTGGCTGCGCTACGATTACGGGCAGTATAGCTGGCGCGCCGCCTCTAGCCAGATGCTGGATAAACGCGGGATGGTGCTGTGGTCGAACTTGTTCCATATCGGCATTCTGGGGATCTTCTTCGGTCATCTGTTTGGCATGTTAACGCCACACTGGATGTACGCGTGGTTTCTGCCGGTGGCGGTAAAACAACAGATGGCGATGGTGCTCGGTGGTATTTGCGGTGTATTAACGTTGATTGGCGGTGCGGGGCTGCTGGTGCGTCGTTTAACAAATCCGCGTATCAGGGCGACGTCTTCTGGTGCGGATATCCTGATCCTCGCCATTTTGTTAATTCAGTGCATTCTTGGGTTAACCACCATTCCCTTTTCAGCACAACATCCGGACGGCAGTGAAATGATGAAGCTGGTGGGCTGGGCGCAAAGCATTGTCACTTTCCAGGGCGGCGCATCGACGCATCTTGATGGCGTAGCTTATATCTTTCGCGTTCATCTGGTATTGGGAATGACCATCTTCCTGCTCTTCCCGTTCACCCGACTGGTGCATGTGTGGAGCGCGCCGTTTGAGTACTTTACTCGTCGCTATCAGATTGTGCGTTCGCGGCGTTAATCATCACCCTGGCCGGATAGCCCTTCGCTCTCCGGCCAGTTGCAGGCTATGATAGTTCTCCAGCCACAGGAGAACATTAATGAAACCGCAGGTTTACCACGTCGATGCTTTTACCTCTCAACCGTTTCGCGGCAATTCTGCCGGTGTTGTTTTCCCCGCCGATAATCTCAGTGAAGCGCAAATGCAACTTATCGCCCGCGAGTTAGGGCATTCGGAAACTGCTTTTCTGCTGCACAGTGACGACAGCGATGTGCGCATCCGCTACTTTACGCCAACAGTTGAAGTGCCGATTTGCGGTCACGCGACCGTGGCAGCACATTATGTACGTTCGAAGGTATTAGGTTTGGGAAATTGCACGGTCTGGCAAACGTCGCTGGCAGGAAAACACCGCGTGACTATCGAAAAGCACAACGATGATTATCGTATTTCGTTGGAACAAGGTTCTCCTGGCTTTGAGCCACAGCTGGAAGGTGAAACACGTGCGGCGATTATCAACGCGCTTCATCTCACTGAAGACGATATTCTGCCAGGCTTGCCAATTCAGGTGGCAACCACAGGACACTCAAAAGTGATGATTCCGCTGAAACCAGAGGTGGATATCGACACCCTTTCGCCTGATCTTGCTGCGCTGACCGCTATCAGCAAACAGATTGGCTGCAATGGTTTCTTTCCCTTCCAGATCCGTCCAGGCAAAAACGAAACTGATGGTCGCATGTTCTCGCCTGCGATTGGTATTGTGGAAGATCCGGTGACCGGCAATGCCAATGGTCCGATGGGTGCATGGTTGGTACATCACAACGTATTGCCTCACGATGGTAGCATGTTGCGTGTTAAAGGCCATCAGGGGCGCGCTCTGGGGCGTGACGGTGTGATTGATGTGACGGTGACAATTCGCGATAACCAGCCGGAGAAAGTGACTATTTCTGGTACAGCGGTGATTTTATTTCATGCCGAGTGGGCAATTGATCTTTAAAACCGTTGCCATATACGGCAGAAAAACAAATTGCCTGATACGCTTCGCTTATCAGGCCTACAACCGCCGGATTAGGCGTTTACGCCGCATCCGGCACTCTGGCACCAACTATTTCCCCGCTTCCGGATGCGTATCAAACGCTGCCATCACCTGCGCCAGCTCATCCACAGTAAACCCATGTTTCGCATCATCCACGCCCAGTCCAAACTGCTCCTGCATCACGGCATACAACGACGCCGCATCTGGCAAATTCTGCTGCTCTGCTACGTGACCATTTTCATAATGGGTGAAATGAAAATTGGTCAACGTCAGCTTGCCACCGTCCGGCAAATGGCGGCACATTAACAAATGATGGCGAAAATGCGATTGCGGCCAGTGCGCCGACCAGAAATTACCCATCACATAATCGCTTTGTTGCTGCTCACAGAGATCAAAACGGTACATCGACTGCCAGTGCTGATGATGATTAAACTGCAACACCCAGTCGCCCCCTTCCTGTAACAGCCGATATTCGCCATGTGGCGTTGTTTGCGCGATATCCGGCACTAAACGGATTGGCGCGGTCAGCGTCTGACCACCAAAACCAACGTCGGCAATCCATTGTTCACCTTCCAGTTCTACCAACAGTAAACGGTGCGTGCGCGGCGGTAATGATGGTGGATTAGATAACACTACGCGCCCTAACAGACTACGTACATGAAAACCCAGCTCGCGTAAAACCCGCTCAAACACGCCATTCTGTTCAAAGCAATAACCGCCACGCCGGGCGAACACCAATTTCTCTTCCAGAGATTGATCATCAAGCTGCATTTCCCTCGGCAGCAGAACATCAAGATTTTCAAATGGAATGGTGCAATTGTGTTTCAGGTGTAATGCACGAAGCGTATCGATATTGACCGCAGCAGCTCCCGACCAGTTAATGCGGGCAAAATAATGATTCAGAATGGGCGTCATCAGGCGTTTCCGTTAGTGGTTTTATCCAGTGCGCCATAAAACCCCGTCCTTCAGGGTGGGGATATAAGGCGCGGTTTTCCACCTAACCAGGTGTTTGCTGTTGTTCAATGTATTGGCGGATGACGGATATTGGCGCACATCCGCAGCTACTGGCAAAATAGCTGGGACTCCACAAAACGCATTTGTGGTAATACCTGACTGCAATATCTGGTCGATCTCGTCGCAGCAATCTACTCGATACGCTTTTGAGGCTGTTTACCAGACTGGATATCGCCAGTTTGGATGGATAGTTAATTAACAAATGGACATGATCTTGTTCACCATCCATTTCAACCGGTTCAGCTTCAAAATTAGCACATACATTTGAAAAGTAAGTGCGTAGTTTTTCTGTCGCGTCATGGTCAAAAATCTGGCGTCTGTATTTGGTTAGACAAAGACCAGGTGAACATGCTTCAGGAAAACACAGTGCCTTCCGCGTCGGATATCGGTTTCTTTTTTCATAGACCAAAGTATAGTTTGCCCTGTGAAGCGACTACAAGCATTTAAATTCCAGTTAAGACCCGGTGGTCAACAGGAGCGTGAAATGAGGTGCTTCGCAGGCGCGTGTCGTTTCGTTTTCAATCGTGTTCTGGCGCTTCAGAATGAGAATCATGAGGCCGGTAATAAATACATCCCTTACGCGAAAATGGCTTCCTGGTTGGTTGAGTGGAAAAATGCCACTGAAACACAATGGCTTAAAGATGCCCCATCACAGCCATTGCAACAGTCACTGAAAGACCTTGAGCGAGCCTACAAAAATTTCTTCCAGAAGCGTGCGGCTTTTCCCCGATTCAAAAAGCGGGGACAGAATGACGCATTCCGCTACCCGCAGGGCGTTAAGCTCGATCAGGAAAACAGCCGTATTTTTCTGCCGAAACTTGGCTGGATGCGCTACCGGAACAGTCGTCAGGTCATGGGAGTTGTAAAAAATGTCACAGTCAGCCAGTCCTGCGGTAAGTGGTACACCGTATCGTAAATATCCGCAGGGACTACC
>NZ_RHJM01000048.1:0-1312 GCF_004212315.1 Escherichia sp. E10V5 | reverse complement strand
TGACTAGTCCTGATATAAGTTGACACTTTTCTGTCTGTAAAACGCCTGATGAACGTCATCGGGCGTTTTGTATTTCAGAGCCAGATGTGGCCGCTCATGGTTATAAATTGCCACGGACTCTTTGACCATTTCCCGGGCCTGCGCCAGGTCTGCAGGACGCGAGAGTAAAAACTCATTCTTCAGAATACCGTTTATTCGCTCAGCCAGTGCGTTCTGGTAGCAGTCGTAACCATCTGTCATTGAACAGGTTATCCCGTTTCTTTCATGGACTGACTGATAGAGCGCTGAGCAGTATTGCTGCCCTCTGTCAGAATGATGCACCAGGGGACTCGTCGTTATTCTCAGCCTCAGAGCCTGTCTGAACGCTTTTACCACATTTTCCGTCTGCAGGTTTTCCCCAACATGATAGCCCATAATTTTTCTGGAGCAGGCATCGGTGACCAGACTCAGATAGGCCGTGCCACTGCGCAGTGGAAGGTAGGTAATATCGGCGACCCAGACCTGTTCCGGTTCAAGAGCGGTAACCTGTTCAGGGCCTGGTTTGAGCAGGTTTGGATGCTGGTAGAAGCGATGATGACTGTTGGTGGTTTTGTGATATGCCCGTTTCACGGGCACCAGAAGCCGATTTTCGTCCAGCAGGTTAAACAGACGATCCCGTCCTATAGCCAGGTTTTTACAGGCCTGGGTGTTCAGCAGATAGTGCAGTTTACGCGTACCGATTCGTGGCTGACGACACCTGACGCGGGCAACAAACTTCAGAACCTGAGCATGCTGCTCCTGCCGTTTTCTGCGCCTTGTGTTGTCCTGATACCATGCCTGTCTGCTGTGCCCCAGGAACTGGCATGCGCGCGTAACCGTTATTTTTGGGGCCGGACTTTGCGCGAGGACTTGCCGGGCCGCTTTTTTACGATACTCACTCCGTAATCATTTTTCAGGACATTAATAACCGACTCAAAAAAATCAGCTTTCTGGTTTGTCAGCTCAAGCTGTTCTTCAAGTTCCCTGATTCTTTGCTCGGGTGTCAGCGGGACAGTCGTCAGGGCCACAGGCAGTCTCCTCTTTACCAGATCAGGAAGTCCGGGGCTCCAGTCAAGCCGACCATATTTACGCAGCCAGACAAGAACAGTGGAGCGCCCCTGAATGCCATATCGTAGCTGGGCCTGTTTATAGGTCATCTCGCCTTTTTCGACCTGCTCAACGACGGCTATTTTAAAGGATAGAGGATAATCACGTTGGGTGCGTTTGAACTCTGTCATCATCACGTTCTCCGGATTTAAGTCAGGAACGTGTCAACGCTATTCAGGACGGGTCA
>NZ_RHJM01000047.1:0-91298 GCF_004212315.1 Escherichia sp. E10V5 | reverse complement strand
AGTTTTTGTTGACCACTACACCGTTACCCCGATAGCTGTAAGTAATCGTTCTACAGATGTTCTTATTAGATTTGCAGCGGCACCTGGATGGATTGTGCTTAGTGCAAACGAGGTGTTTATAGGCAAGGCTATGTCTTCAGGGCACATGTTCGGGATAAGAAAGAGCTTTAACCCAGGAGTAAAACTTAATGGTTCATACCAGCGATGGTAATAAAGTCCTGTATGCTCGGCCCAATCTTCTTCTAGACCACTTCTGCCTGTGCATGCCACTACCTCCTTACATTGAGGTCTTACGCACTGTGACATGCAACTGAATACCGAGCTTGTATACTCTAAGTCAAACCATTCCTCAGCCTGCATTTTGATAGTTTCAGCAGTGTCCTTACAGATGAAAGATTCGTCTAATATTCTCAGGGTTTTTTGCCCGCAATTAGGACATGGCCATTCAACCATCTTTTTGTCCCAAAATTTTTTTGGGATTTTGTGCGTTGTCATATTTGGCTTATGCTCCATATACGAAGAACTACTCTCGATAATAACAGAGAAACTCAGTTTTAATAAAAACAGAAATAATAAATATATTAGAATAATAAATTTGCCATCTCATAGGCGTCAGCCAGCAACTCCATCTCTGACTTGTTCTGCAAGGTGAATTCTTTCTTGCCGCCAATCACGCCATCGGCATGAACAGGGACCAGCCAGGGGTATTTTTCTCTTACTTCAGCCGGTGCTGCATGCTGGTGGTGCCATCTACAAAGTGGCAATTGCTTTTTGTGACAACCCGGCGCGGTACGACCGGAGATGTGGTGCAGAGACACCTCTTCAGATATTACTCCATGCATATAGCAGGCAATGCAGGGGAGAGCGCCAAGAGCATTGGCTATGCGCCGTTCCTCCGCCGTCGGTGTTCGTCCCTTCAAGCCACGAGATTTTATTTTTACCGCGATTTTCCGCGTTTTGCTGGCTGGTGGGCGTTCTTTCTGTTTAGCGATACGGCGGTCGATGGCATCCCGCATTTTCTGATATTGCGATTCGCGCCAGGCGGGGTCAGCCAACTTTTCCCGTTGCCGAGCGATCGCTCGTTCTCTGGCTGCCTTCTGCCACTCGCGGCGCTGTTCAAGTTTTTGTTCGATTGTTTTCATATGGCAAAAAAAAGGCGGCCTAATGGCCGCCAATGATGTCAAGGAGTGAAGTAATGGCAATTTATTAGTAGTTGACCAAAACTGCGGCTAAATTATATCAACAAATTAGAGCAATAAAAGATATTTTCCTTCATGCTTGTAACGTTTTTACTTCAATACCTATGTGCTATACTCCTTTTTGATTGATTGGATGCGGAATACAATCCCGCTCTTTTGTGCAGCCTGGCATCTTGCCAGGCTTTTTTATTTCATCATGGAAGCTGTTAACGCTTTGGATCTTGCTGAACTTATTGAAAGGGCATTGTTTACCTTACCCAGGAGTTCGCCAAATTCCGCCATCACTCTAGTAAGCCCGCGCCGCGCTTCCTCCTCCGTTGCATTCATCACAAAATGTTCAGCACTCCGCATGCTTTTAACCGGGAACGCAACAGATATCGAGTCGATATCAGGCATCCTATCGCTCAACTTTACGGTGACAATGACAGAGGGTGACTGAATTTGAGAGCTTACAGACAGCACCACATATTTCCCGTCTATTTTGAAATCCTTCCGTATGTGTCACCATAAATACCGAATGATTAGAGCAATCTAGAGAAAATTGACGGCTAATCGCCATCTTCCAGCAGGCGCACCATTGCCCCCGTTTCACTATCCAGGTTACGGATATAGTTCATGACAATATTTACGTTTGTCCAGCCACCAGCCTGCATGATCTCAGGTATTGAAACTCCGGCGCGGGCCATATCTCGTGCGGCTCCAACACGGGCACTGTGTCCAGACCAGGCCAGGTATCTCTGACCAGAGTCATCTTTTGCCCCGTAAATCAATCGGTGAGTTGCTTCAAAAATCCCTTCCAGGGCGCGAGTTGATAGCTGGCTGGTGGATGATGGCGCGGCAACACCATTTTTTCTGACCCGGCAAAACAGGTAGTTATTCGGATCATCAGCGACACCAGAGACAGAAATCCATCGCTCGACCAGTTTAGTTACCCCCAGGCTAAGTGCCTTCTCTACACCTGCGGTGCTAACCAGCGTTTTCGTTCTGCCAATATGGATTAACATTCTCCCACCGTCAGTACGCGAGATATCTTTAACCCTGATCCTGGCAATTTCGGCTATACGTAACAGGGTGTTATAAGCAATCCCCAGAAATGCCAGATTACGTATATCCTGGCAGCGATCGCTATTTTCCATGAGTGAACGAACCTGGTCGAAATCAGTGCGTTCGAACGCCAGCGCCTGTTTTGCACGTTCACCGGCATCAACGTTTTCTTTTCGGATCCGCCGCATGACCAGTGAAACAGCATTGCTGTCACTTGGTCGTGGCAGCCCGGACCGACGATGAAGCATGTTTAGCTGGCCCAAATGTTGCTGAATAGTTTTCACTGCCAGACCACGCGCCTGAAGATATAGAAGGTAATCGCGAACATCTTCAGGTTCTGCGGGATACCATTTCCGGTTATTCAACTTGCACCATGCCGCCCACGACCGGCAAACGGACAGAAGCATTTTCCAGGTATGCTCTGAAAACGCCTGGCGATCCCTGAACATGTCCATCAGGTTCTTGCGAACCTCATCACTCGTTGCATCGACCGGTAATGCTGGTAAATTTTGGTGTACGGTCAGTAAATTGGACATTTAACACTCAGATAATGGTTTTAAGTAAAGTGTACAGGATCGGCTCTGCCTTTACCTGTTTATGGTTCTCGTCATAGAAACGCCAGCGGCCGCGAGTACGTTCTATTTTCTCTTCACCGCGAGATAATGACAATTGGTAACTATCACGCTCAAACCCTTTGGCCCGCCAGTAACCACGGTTTTTCTCAAGTTCAAGATGAGTGGACACTTTAGCAGCTGAATATCCCATTTTTCACCTCTGATTGATTGGTGGTGCTAAGTGCGCTACGCGAAATCTGGAGGACTAACACCGCCAACTTTTCACAGATTTTACGTAGCGCAACCTTGATCAAATGATCAAGTGATCACTATTTAACCTTATAAGGTATTGAGCTGTATGGATTTACAGGTAAATTGATCATGTTCAATAACCCTTATAATAACTTCGTATAATGTATGCTATACGAAGTTATTAGGTTCGATGAGGAGTTTACGTCCAGCCGCGCACAAAAATCAAGAATTATTAGAGCAATAAATTTTGAGATGAAAATCCCACTCCACCAGCCAAAAGCTGGATTGTTTTTCATAGTCGTTTGACAATTGCTCTAATAAATTATAGCTTTGCCGCCGTTTCGTAATACGACTTTGGACTCACGACTTAATGTGTCTTCAGCGTTGTAGAGCGGCTCAGAAGGAAATGAGCAAACAGGGAAACCTTATACAACGGCATTACCGCTATGCATTGCTCATCTTACACACAGCGCAATGTTGATAGATAACCCCAGCATGGAACATGGGTGAAACAGTAGGTCAGAGCTTCAGGCTCTGTGTTGTCAATACAGTGAGGCATAATTATGGCTTTCATTCCACCAACCATCGACGATGTTAGACATTGCTCTAACGCTTTATCTGTAGACCCCGCCGAAACCGACGCTGCTCGCGCCATTGCTGAACACTACTCAAAGATATCCAATCAGGAGTACCGCATCACCCTAGACGACCTGGATGATCTCACTGACACAATCGAATATCTCATGGCAACTAACCAGTTAGACTCACAATAAATGCACTAATAAATCTATTATTTTTGTCTGTTCCCTCTATAATATAGGTCAGTAATGACCGGTTTTCTCAGCCGGGCGTTATTGACCATGTCAATTCTGGAGGAGGATCAATGATAAATTATGTCTACGGCGAACAACTGTACCAGGAGTTCGTCAGCTTCAGGGATCTCTTTCTAAAAAAAGCTGTTGCACGCGCCCAACACGTTGATGCCGCCAGCGACGGTCGTCCTGTACGCCCGGTTGTCGTTCTGCCGTTCAAAGAAACGGACAGCATTCAGGCTGAAATTGATAAATGGACTTTAATGGCGCGGGAACTGGAACAGTACCCAGACCTCAATATCCCAAAGACCATTTTATATCCAGTGCCTAACATCCTTCGCGGTGTGCGCAAGGTTACGACTTATCAGACAGAAGCCGTGAACAGCGTCAATATGACCGCTGGCCGCATTATTCATCTGATTGATAAGGACATTCGCATCCAAAAAAGCGCGGGGTTCAATGAGCACAGTGCGAAATACATAGAGAACCTGGAAGCAACAAAAGAGCTAATGAAGCAGTACCCGGAGGATGAAAAATTCCGTATGCGCGTACACGGCTTTAGCGAAACAATGCTGCGCGTCCACTACATTTCCAGTAGCCCTAACTACAATGATGGTAAATCAGTTAGTTACCATGTACCGCTGTGTGGCGTGTTTATCTGCGATGAAACTCTCCGTGATGGAATTATCATCAACGGTGAATTCGAGAAAGCAAAATTTAGCCTTTATGACTCCATAGAACCAATCATCTGCGATCGCTGGCCGCAGGCAAAAATATATCGCCTGGCAGATATTGAAAATGTAAAAAAACAAATTGCCATCACTCGCGAAGAGAAAAAGGTTAAGTCAGCCGCATCAGTTACGCGCAGCCGTAAAACAAAGAAGGGGCAGTCAGTTAACGACAACCCCGAAAGCGCGCAATAGTTTCCATCTGGCATGGTTAAAGAGTTATTCATTAAGCCATGCCAGAGCTTCATCAACCTGCGCTTCGTCTTCGACGCTTAGCACCTCATCCTGGGGAACATAATCCGCCAGCATAGCGAAACAATATGTATCCCAATGGTCTGGTGAGTGCAGGTTGAGCTTTTTCTTCATGTCTTCCTTAGTCATCACCCGCCATTGACCTGCGGAGTTAATACCTACAGGTATTTTCGACGCTTCCTCAATGGTTGCATTACCCTTATCCAGTCTCATACGACCTGATTTTACGGCCTCTGCGGCTTGAACGTTGGCATAAGCACGCTTATCAAAGTACAGGCTCTTATCTTCACGGCTATGCATCTTTTTACCCCAGCGTATGCGCTGTACGGTAATACCATAATACTCGTACATCAGATCCGCCGTTGCTTTACCCAGGCCATCGCCGTCTATCGCTATGGTGATATTGGGGAATCGCTCAGGATTACATTCTGCGAAAATTTTGGCGGCAAGCTGCGTTTCTGTAACGTCTGTGTATTCCAGCATTCGATAGTTGATTACACGGCGTTTATTTCGCTGGCCGGACACCATCATGATATTGATAACGGACTTATCCCGTCCCGTACCACCAGCAACGTCCACACATGCAAGCCAGCCCCATCCTTTGGCAATCTTGACTTTCCGCCGCGTCGCACGTTCAACCTCATCACGTCCAAGAAGGAAGCCATCCTGTGATTTAGGGAATAGGCCGCGTACCTTAATCATGTACATAGGGTTATCACGCCCGCCGTACTCCGCCAGCTTCATTTTGATAAATGCTGGCGTTACCAGCGGTGATTCCTCACTGTTAAGCGTGATCGCCGTATAAACGCCATCTGGGTTACCAGGACGCTTGGCCAGTTTATGGTGAGTATCGTAGAAATAGCCGCTTGGGCGTGTAGGCTGTGACAGCAATAAGATGCGGTTATCCTGCCCGGTAAGAGCACCGGTGATGATACCGAAAGCTCTATCACTGACACCGGAGGCTTCATCGATAATATACAGAAGATGATCTGCGTGTTCACCGGCGAGAGCTTCTTCACTTCCCAGACGAAAGCCCTTCGGTACTACAGTCCATACACCTTTACCAGTAACCTCATAGAAAGCGGTTTCTGTCAGCACAAAATAATCAGCAAGCCATGGAAAACGGCTGGTGGCCGTAGCCCAGTTTATCTTGATGTACTTGAATATACCGGTCATTACCTGCTGAATTTTGTTCGCAACGATAATGGCGCGGGCACCGGGATACATGATAATGAACAACATGATCATGATAGAAGTCATGTCTGATTTCCCGGTACCGTGACCAGACGAAACAGATGTCTTGCTACCCTGTTCTTGCACAGACTCAATAATCAGATCCTGCTGCCAGGTAGGTGTTTTGCCGAACAAAACATCAGCGGCCGCAATCCAGTCATAACGATATAGCGCCACCAGCTCGCGCCAACGTGGGTCCGTTACGCAACTTCTGGCCATTAATCATCGTCCCCGTATAGCTTGCGGATAACTTCTTCGTCTTCCTCCTCGTCTTCGTCCAGGTCTTGTTCCAGCCATGGGTCGTTTGATACACCTTCAGTATCAACATCTCCATAACCGCCTGTATCAACGATATCGGCGATTTCTTCCCTACGCTGCTCAATCCACAATGCGGCATCGGCGCGGCGGTTGGCGGCCCGTTCTCGCGCAACTTTGTCCAGATCTTCAAGAGAAGGGCCACCGACGGCTGTTTGCCTTTCCTCATCATCGGTATTGGTCTTAGGAGCACGCAGATCGGCTTTGATTTGCTCCAGCATCAGGGGCGGCACTTTCCCGCCATGCGCCTCGATGAATTCAGCTGCTTCCAGAACTGACCAGTTATTTTCACGCTTTCGTTCGTATGCCAGCTTAACAATGCCAGCTTGCCCCATAGACAAAGCGTGCTTTTCCGCCTCCCGGCTTTCTTTTCGATAGTTATTCCGGATGCTGTAAATGGTGTTGATCAGACTGCTTATCTGCGCGGAACAGCTGTTTAGCATGCTCGCGATACGGTATTCCGGCGGAGTCCCTTCATCATCGTCTTTTTGCTGATCGCGCATTTCCTGCACCAGGCGAATACACGTATCCCTGGCGTTCTCCAGCATAAGGAGATGAGAGAGAGACTTTTCCAGAAGAGTGGTTTCCAGAACATCAGCCCCGGACCGACGCAACATAGCGCGCGCGGCCTTCCGCGCTTCAACGTTATCTATCAGGTAATCGCCAGCTTCGAATTCAAAGCGTTCACCATCATCATCCAGGGTGTCGCGTTCCAGGCGATCGCGTAAGGTCCGGTGGGCGCGGGTGATCACGTCATGATCATCAGAACGATCATTTATGCGCTTATTCTGGCGCTTCGCGTTCTCTACTGCGGCACTGACAACAGCATTAACTCTTTGTTTTTCCGCTCTTTCATCCTCAATGTGATCACCTACACGTTGATCATTAGCGTGATCAATGATCATGCTTTTCAGTGGCTTCCTGACGGGCTTATTTGGCTTACGGCTGTCCGCTGTTCCGGTGTCTTCTTTGAATGCACGGAGATAACGTCGTGCTGTGTTTGGGTTGAGATTAAACTCGGCGGCATACTGTGCGATGGTGTAACCACCATCTCGCGCCAGGCGAGCAAAATTCTTCTTGTGATCGTCCCAGGTCACTTATGCTTCCTTTCGTATAAAACTCTTTTTGACGCGAGGGTAACGAAAGTCACATGTCAAAAGGCCCGGAACGGGCAAACAATCAATCAGATACGTGCTGAAGTGGCATTGCCGTAATGGCGGTGCTGACGGGCCACCTTATTGAAAAGTTGACGCGCCATTACCCAAGGCTGGTGTTCACGACGTTCCTTTTCGTCCTGCGTCATATAGAGTTCGTTTTGGAGTTTTTCATCAAACCGGCGCGGCGCGCGGCTGCGGCGAAAAAATTCAGGGTTCAGAGAGTGGATCTGAAATCTACGTGGGCGTGTACTGTCATCAATCAAAACAGACGAATATTTAGACACCGCAATAGCCTTTAAGCGCAGATAAACATCGCGCTTATCGACATCCAGGTGCGGGTATTCCTTTTCAAGGATTGCTGCGAGTTCTTTCGCTGATAGAAAAGATTTAGTGCGGATCATGTAATCCGCAATCTCGTACGATGTTATTCGTGAGTGATTTATTTCCATGAATTGGCGTCCCTGCCAGTTAAGTAACATCCTGTCACCTACTGATTAGCCCATGTCAACTAATCAACGTGGAATATAATACCCTCGATTGAATAAATAGCAATACATTAGAGCAATTTTATCTAACGTTCGACGAGTGACTTGTGATAGCGCCTACTCCGAGCGCGTAATCAAAGAACAATCGTTGATGCATCGCCAGCCTACCATGCTTACTCTCCCAATCATCGCGGTCACGCTCAATATCACGCTGGCATGACTGACATAGCGGAATTGCGTAAATGTCATGCGCGCATAATCGACTATGACGAACGATATAAGGCGTAATGTGAGCGCCAGCTCCACACGCACAGCATGGGCGAGAAGCAACAAAGTCCAGGTATTCGGGCAATTTTAGCGATTGCAGTTTTGGTATTTTGAAATGCGCCATACCAGGGTCGGAGTCAACTTCCACAGGGCATACTTTTGCACGCATCGGCACGGCACGTTCTTCCATCATCTGAATATATGCTGTAGCGCGATCGTCATACGGGCGAATATCCGCCTCTTTCAGAGGTCCGCTATCCTGCGTTGCAGCCTTCATCTTATTTATTGATATACGGCAGACTTCTTCCGGCATCAGGTGGATCATGTTGCGCATGAAAGCCCACCAGCACAGCTCCTGAATACTTAAATCATGCCCATCTGAAAGCCCCATTTCCTGACGGGCGACATCCAGTATCCAGTTAACGCGATTATTATGCAGCGTTTCTTTCAGCTCATTAAAACCACGCATCCGGTAATGGTTATCGTGATGCCAGCACAACAACACCGCGCTATTGTCTCGTTCAGCGTGGACAATATGGTTGTCACACCAACTACGATCTGCGGCCTGGCATTGACCCTCTTTCCTACGCAACCACGCCACCAGCGCGTCAATTCCACCAATACGGCGAAACAGTTCATCGCTGTTAAAAAACGGCTGCAACGCCTCATTTGTTGCCATGGTTTGCTCGGTAACAACGAGGCCGTCTTCCATGTGCTCGATTAACTCACGCGGCACCGGCTCCATAATAAATTTACGGCCAGCCTCCACCAGCTTTCTGACCTCCTGATCCACTTTGAACGTGGCGAGGCCAAGCTCTTTCTGTACAAAGGGAGTAATTACGGCTTTCACATCACACCTTTAATCACTGATTGGGCTTTATCTGCTGCCCGGCATTCTCTGTTTAAGCACAACCATTTCCTGACGGCATAACACAGCAATAGCGGTCCTGGCACCAATTTGCTTACCAACCAGGTATTGCTTTACCTTGCGGCGACTCACGCCATCAAGAAGCATCTTTAACGCTTCACGGGACAATTTGTTGTATTTGCGTGCCATTAATTTACTCCGCAGCACCAGCACTGTCGCACACCTCGTCCATGTGCTTTTGGATCCAGTCTGTTAACTTCATTCCTTCTGTCTGCGCCTGACGCACATAGCGATTTTTGCGTTCTGGCGTTACCCTCATTTGTATTTGTGCTGTTGCTGGCGTTTTGTCTTTAAGGGCGTTTAGGCTTCGCGGATCGCGTGGTTTATTTTCCATATATCTCACCTCAAAAATCCCCATATGTAGGGCAAATATAGATTATGAGTTATACCGGATAAGGGGGCTTTAACAGCGCAGAAGAAATCTTTTCTAATCATCGGTTTTATAAGGGGTTCCTTTATTGCCCGGAGCCGCCGGGGCGGTTACGCAGCCTTTGCTGCCATGAGGAAATATAAAAGGGGATGGCTTGTTTGTCAATACAATCAAATTATATCACCGGACAATCGTCAAATTCCCCACTCCGGGCATCATTGATGATGTAAGTAATCACGCCAAACACAGCATTGCTGCCCACCATCGTCCTTCTTGCTAGTGCTTAACCTCTTTAGAGGTTTAATCCACAAACACGTGATAAGTATGGGTCTTATACACAAATAGAAAATCCATATACAAAAAAGGAACGCGCCGGCCTGACCCGGCGTGTATATAATAACCAGTAGATTAATTACCCCGTCTTTAAACTGATACCGCAGTAATTATTAATACTCACTTTTTGTCCAGTGATGTGTTCAGTGACTTATTCAAAAGCTTAAATGAATCACCGGACATTCCGAAAATTTCATTTTCTATGTTAATAACCTCCCCTTTTCGGTAAAAAACTGTTCTTATCGCTGGTGACAAAAAAATATCAATCCAGAATGTAACATCATTTCGGACACCAAGTTTTTTGTATATATGCCTCTTTTGTGACGATACAGTTTTATTACTACGAGACCGGAGGTGTGATATTTTTGTAGAACTATACCCTTTCATTATTAACTCAAGAACATCACACTCAGTTTTTGTCAGCGATGCAAATGCCCATAAGTGAACAGTAATATCATGTTCTTTTATTTCACTCTTTATATAGCAAATGTTTTTTTTCATTTCCATATGTCAATCCCCACATCAAAGATAAATTTTCATCTAGCTATAGATGGTATACGTTAAGTAATGCATGCCGCATATTCCTGTCATTTATCAGAATTTGAGACTGAAGATGATAAAGTTACCTAACCAGCATTCCTCCTCCTGATATTTGACGCTGTTGCCGGATTATACCCGGCCCCAACAATAAACCGGTATCTGAGTGATAACAGATACCGGCTTGTGAATCGCCTCAACAAACGTTATCGGGAACTAATGGTTATTTATCTTCTTCTGTTCCCTCTTTACTTGTTACCTCCTCCTGAGCTTTCACTTCCACTTTAGGCAACCGATTAAAAACCAGATGTTCTTTTTCAACCAGAGCCATAATTTCTTTTGTGATATCAGCTGAATCGTTATGTGCAAGCACAACACCTGAAGACAACACAGCAATATTTCCTGTGTTATCTTTTCTCCAGTTATTTATGGCATTATCTATTACACGGGATAACACCATTTTTGCATTGTGCTCCTCGATAACATATTGCCTCTCCAGTTTTTGTCTGGCATCAAGAAGCAGTGCATCTTTATTTTCGTTATCTGCGAATGCTTTTAGCGCATCCTTGTATCCCTTTTCAAGAATAATCTTAACTTCACTCAGATGCGTTCTGGCCAGTTCTCCGGCAGAAGACTGATTATAAACAGCATCAATATTAACAACTGCAATTTCTTTTGATTTATTCATATAAATAACACCAGTAAATCCAATCAGCAACAGCAACAATACTGCATTAGCAACAGAAAATTTCATTACAGAACTCATTATGACTACCCGGATGTGGCAGGAGGGATCCTCCTGCCACTGTGTGATTAAAATGTATATTTAATACCCAGCATTGCCTGGGCATCACTGTACCCTTTATCGCCGACCTGAACGCCAACATTGCCCCAGATATTCAGGTTGTCTGACAATTTACCCTGAACACCCGTTTTGACTTCAGCAATATTTGTGGCTCCGTCCTGACTGAGTACCGTATTATCCATTTTGACACTCCAGTCCTGTGTATTATGGATCCAGTTAACCTCCACAAAAGGCTCGAACTGATGCGCCTTATTGTCATCAGACGCACTCTTACCTTTCAGGTAAGTTCTGACGCCCAGACGACTCTGGATATTGCCGTCTCCGTTAAGCTGAACTTTCGTGCCGTTTTTCTCCTTATGTTCGCCGGCTCTTACATTCATCCACGTAAGCTGGGACTGTGGCTGAATATACCAGTCATAGTGGCTTCCCTGGCTGCCGGTAAATTCGCCGGCTTTGAAGGTATAACCTGCTTCCACTGAACCGGTAAATCCACGGGATTTCCAGGACTCCGCCGCCAGTTTTTCACCATTAACGGTATTATTAAACCAGCCGTACTGGACCCAGGTGTCAACATAAGCCCCGGTGTCATTGCCGTCATTCTGCTGCCACGTTCCGTATAAACCGGTACTGTAACCACTGATCGAGCCTTTAGATTTATATCCCGAAACCGAGGATGTCGTGGAGCTCTTCTCATTCCCGTAACCGGCCATAATACCCAGCTGCAGACGCTCCTGACCGTCAGTCCACTGTGCAATGCTGCCACCCAGTTGCACAACATAGCGGTTGCTTTGCGTATTCAGTTGTGAACTACTGTCCTTCCAGCGATTATGACCGCCAACATGACGCATCCACATACTGGTTGCTTTTTTCTCACCAGTAAACACGTCGGTATAGTAAGTTTCCCCCTCACGATCGTGCATTCTGGTGTTGAACAGCGTGTTAGCCGCCGCAATGTTCGAAATATATGAGCCAGCCTCCGGGCGATAGACCTTCTGCACAGGTTTATCCGGTGTTGGTTTTGTCTCCGGTTTTGTCTCCGGTTTTGTCTCCGGTTTTGTCCCCGGCTCCGGCGGCAATTCAGAGCGCAGATACCAGTTACCGTCGGTACCACCCGCATTACCTTTATGCAGGAAATATTCCCATGCCCCGGCCACAGCACGATTCTCCAGTCTGAAGTTACCGTCAGACTGACCACCGACATGCACAATCTCAATGCCGTCAGCGGTCTGAGCACCCTGGCCCTGGACGTTATTCACCACCACGCCGGTATCGCCGGAAGTGTTACCCGTGACAATCAGTTTGTCAGTGGCAGAGGTATCATCCCCCAGCACGGTATTGATAATTAACGTACCGCCACCGGTGTAATCGCCATTTACGGTCAGGGTATTTCCTGTCTTACCACCGGCCAGACGAATGACGCCGGTATTGGTCAGTGAGCCAACCGTAAAATTGCTTACTTCTGCGTTCTCATAGCCTGAAAGTGCATTCAGTGATGCCAGCGTTCCCTGGTTATTAACATGACCTGCAACGGTACCCTGCCCACTGAGTGTGCCGCCATTGAGAACATGAATATTTCCGGAGCCTGACAGCGTCGCATCAGCGGCGCGGGTGACAGAATCATCACCAACAATCAGGACGCCGTTCTCAACAGTGGTATCACCGGTATAAGCCAGCTCATGATTAATGATCAGATTACCCGCCCCCTGTTTCACCAGCGCACCGGAACCCGTAATGTCATTTTTCAGCAACCAGCTGTCGCTGGCAGTAAGCCAGGTGACACCCTCGCTGTCAATCAGCCCGGTGCCCAGGTGTTTTTCATCTGAAGCCCGCAGAGCAGCATCTTTCTGCACACGGAATTTACCGCTGAAATTACTGTTATCCCCGGAAAGCGTCAGATCAGTCGTGTTCAGTATGTCCACTGAACCTTCTCCGGAAAGCGATTTACTCAGGTTACTGCTGACTCCGCTACCGTCGGCGATATCAATCGCCAGACGGTCATTCAGGCTTTCAAAGCTGACGGTCCCCAGACTTCCCAGCCCCTGTGCGCCGTTCATTTCAACCAGCGAACCCCGGGTAAGGCTGACATTACCGGTGAACCCGATATTGGTGCCATGTACCGTCAGATTGCTGCCTGTAACAGCCAGCGTACCGTCTCCGGTCAGCACATTGTTTTCAATGATGCCACCATTATCATCGCCCGGCTGACGCTGCGTGCCGCTGACCGTGAGTACACTACCGCTATCAAGCTGAATGTGCGCCCCCGTTTCTGTCTGCAGTGCACCAACCGTCTGGCTGTATCCGTCTGTTCTGAAGACGGCATTGCTGGCAACGTTCAGGCTACCTGTAGCGCCAAGCACATTATCATTTGCCATCTGCAGTGTGCCGCTGCGCACCAGCGTATCACCGGTGTAGTTATTACCACCGTTGGACAGTGTGACAACCTGCCCCACAGCGTCTATCGCCAGATCCCCTGTTCCCGTTAACTGAGCACCGAGATCTGACTGCAGCCCCTGTGCGTTCGCTCTCGGGGTCAGCACCAGCGCTTTATCACCTGTCCCTTGCAAATTCAGCGATTTCAGGCCATAGCCGATATACAGCCCATCACCGTTAATACCGTCGGAACTTCCCAGCAGCTTGTAGTCATAGTTCCCCTGGGCCACCACTTCACCGCCCTGAGTCACATCGAACGTCTGACTGTGAGAAATGACCTGGCCATTTTCATCCACCAGTTGCAACTGTCCGCCGGTGCCGGTAACGGTTCCCTTAGCATCCACCAGTTTGACCAGGGTCTGCGCATCGTCCTGCTCAAGCAGATTCTTACGGGTATCAACCACCGGAATATCATTAACCACCACCGGCATGGTGACCTGAATAGTGCCCTGACCGCGGAGATCCAGCGTACCTGAGGCAGAGGTTTCAATACGGTTGCCGGCAACAATATCTCCCGGGCTGACAGAACCAAAATTCAGTGTTCCGCCACTGAACCCAAGGCCGCCAATCCGCTGAACACCGGAGCCAACCGTTGTGATATTCCCGGTTTCAGACATCAACATGGCATGGGTCAACCCCTTCGTATTCAGCCCTTCCAGCGCAAAACTGCTGGTGCCCAGCTTCAGGGTGCCGGCAAACTGATCCCCGACGTTATGGCTGAATTCAAAAGCAGAGGTGTCGGCATCAAGCTGAGCGGACAGCGTGCCTTTGCCCGTTAACAGTGGATCAAAGGTAAAGTCGCCTGCAACGGCAGGGGTAATACTCAGTTCACTGCCCGATTCAATATCGACAGAGCCCGCGCCGGCACCGCCGTCAGTTAGCACCAGTGCCTCCTTCAGGGTGACAACGGAACCATTTTTCAGCCCGACATGTTCAAAGTTTTGTAGCTTTGCAGCAGAGTCCAGCGTATGAATGGCGCTGTCAAATATCAGGGCATCAGAATTCCCCAGTCCGCCATCCAGCAGATTCCAGGTTGCCCCTTCACCTTTAATGGTGAAGGTATTCTGTCCTGTACCTGCAATCACCAGGTCAACATGCGTCCTGCCGTTAAGCGTTACATTGTTATTGCCGTTCCCGGCGGTCACCTCGCCTGTCAGTGTGCTGCCGTCATCAAATAACAATGTGTTGTTGCCATCTTTTGCACTGACGGTTCCGGTAATACTGCCTTTATTGGTAAATGAATTATCTCCCCCATTCAGGGCCACAATCCCCTGAATTTCAGCACCACTATCATTCAGTACGGTGGTATTCACGGCCTCATCAAACGACATTGCATTCCCGGCGGCGGACGCGGCTTTAATCTGTCCTTTATTGGTAAAGGACAGTGCTTTTGATGCATCCACTACAGCATGACTCAGCGAAGCGGAAATGAGATTACCGCTCTGGATCACTTCACGAGCCGCATTGTTGACCACCAGAGCGGAGCCGCCATCAGCCTGCATGACATTAACGCTGGCACCACTTTTCACGCTGACACCGTCTCCGGTGTTGGCGAGAATGCCTGTCCCCCCTGTTCCTTTCAGATTAATGACTAATCCGCCGGAGTCAGACATATCCAGGTTATTATCGGTTTCACTTCCGTCAGCTTTCTGGAACGCCAGTGCAATTCCACTGCCGTCTACATTAATAGTGCCGCTGTTGGCCTTAGCCAGCGAAGCTGAAGTACGCACACCAATGCCATCAGCCACATTAATTTCAGTCGTACTGGTTAGCTGAATGCCTTCGATTTCTGCACGGTTCTCAATCCCGTGACCAACCGCACCTGCAGCATTCACATTAATTTTCGCACCATCAATAACCAGCCCCACAGTCCCTGTATCCAGCAGGATGCCATGTGCATTTTTCTGGCCCTCAATCGTTCCCAGCCCACTCCCTGCCAGGTTCAGTGACGCGCCCGCCCCCAGCTTAATGGCAGCCTCACCGTCCACAGCGACGATATCCCCTCCCGTGCTGGTAATCTGAGACTGTGCCCCTTCAACAAATAAAGCAACACCATTGACCGCAATACGGTTTCCCGTATTTTCAAAGCGACCGTTATCAACCCAGACGCCGATATTATCGGTACCGGCAGTGAAATCAATGTTGCCGCTGTTAATCAACAGTCCCTGATTACGCGTAATAAAGCCCTTGGCATTATTCAGCGGCGAAGAGATATCTGCCTCATTGGTAATAACCGAGCCAGTATTCGTTTGTGTGATACTGCCATCCAGAGCGTACTCATTACCGTCCACTTCCGCGACAACGGCCCCGTCACCCACAAGATCAACGGATATCCCCTGTTTCAGGGTCGCTGTTGCACCGCCAGTGACATACAATCCCTGAGCCAGGTCCCCCAGGATCCGGAAATCACTGCCGGCCTCCGCCTGTACATCACTGCCTTTACCGGTGGCCCAGATCCCCCGGCTGCCTGTCCCGGAGGTTTGCATCAGCAGAGAGCCAGTCTGTTTTGCCCCGTCTTCAATGCGGAAGAGCACTGACCGCTGCCCACTGGCTTCCAGCAGCGTTCCCTGTGCAACCTTCGTATTGATGACTGCACCATCTCCGATAATACGGAAAGCAATCTGATCGGTAATGCCGGAATTGTTAGCAGCAAACTTCGGAATGGCTGTCCCCTCAAGATTCACCGTTCCCTGTTCACTGACCTCAACGCCAATCGCCCCCTGTCCCTCCAGAACGAGTTCGCCGGCGGTCATATTAACCGTTGTTGCTGCACCGGAAGCTTTAATCCCGGTAGTACGGTTGGCATTATCCCCCCCGCTGAGGACCAGATTGCCGGTGTTATTAATGGTCGTGGCTTCCTGTGAGCCACGGGCAAGTAATCCCACACCGCCATCCTGAACGATGATATTTCCACTGTTGGTGCCAACAGCGCCTTCCTCAACCCGAATACCGGTCGTGTTCTTTCCGGTAAAGGTGATATTACCTGTATTATTCAGGGTTGCCCCATTGCGGGCGATATACCCGGTTACTTTATCCTGAGAAGAGCTTAGCTGAGCACCTGCTGTTAATAATGTGGTGTTGTCTTTTGGATTAATAAGATTGCCGGAAATATCATATCCGTTGCCATCCGCAATACCGGCAATCGAGCTGGCATTATCCATATTAATAGTGGCATTACTGTCAATTGAGCCCTGTGCCCCGCCCTCTACCAGGACAGCAGTTGCCCCCTCTCCCGTCAGGTTGATGGTCATCCCTCCGGATGTTACGGTTGAGGCAGTGCCTGTGTCAGACCTGCCAGTGGCAACAAGCGCATACGAGTTCTTACCGGATGCCGTCAGATCAGAGGATGCCCCTGTGCCCCCCCGGTATACCGCCCCGCTGGCAATACGGAATAACGTTGAATTTTCGGTGGAAACATCCATAACACTGTTCCCGGTATTATGAATGGTGGAACCATCACCGTAGACATAAAACCCCACCTGGTTACTGCCACCGAATACCACCGCACCATTCCCTGACAGGGTCAGGTCTCCGCCATCTTTGGCAAAAACCCCCACTGCACCGTCACCAGTAAGGCTAATTTCGCCGGATATATCAACACGGCTTCCGGTGCCTTCCACCCATGCACCATAGTTACGGAAACCACTACTGATATCCACGCCACCAACATTTACAGTACCGTCAGACGCTATCTGGCCTCCGTTTATGACCTGTAATCCGGCACTGTTCAGGCCATTCACATTAATAACCCCGGTGTTTTTCAGCCCGGTGCTGTTATTTGCAAACATGCCGACATTCAGTGCAGGTGTATCGCTGTCATGCCCTTCAACTGTGATAGTCCCTTTATTGATGACTGTATTTACTGCTCCGACGTTCGATGCTGAAATACCGTAGTTCCCCTGAGCCCCTTCCCCCAGGAGAATTGTCCCTTCATTAATAACACGGGTTGCCCCTTGCGCAACCTCAACCGCAACAGAGCCGACAGCTGAATGCGCTGCGCTGCCATCTTCAGCCACACCGACGGTGATTTTGCCAGTGGATGCATTGGTAAAGGAACCTCCGTCACCCACACTGATCCCCCGGGTTAGTCCCTTACTGTCAATAACTGAAGCATCCGCCGTAATATTGATGGTGCCATTATTAATTCCTTCACCGCCACCAGCCACGAGCATTGCCGTGTTGATGCCATCCTGATTAACTGTTGCAACTTTATATGGCCGGATATTAATAACACCATTATTTATTGCGAGGGAATCGGCATCAATTGCCACCATTCCCTCACCATGTCGTCCGTGTTTAGAATTGTTGATCCCTGAATAGATAGTGCCATCATTAACAATGGTGCTGTTACCGTATGCACGCATCGCAATACCTGTAGCATCTATAATACCCTCGTTGATACCTGTACCGCCCGAGCGAGCAATGATACCAGCTCCACGACCAACACTCGGCAATATGCCTGTTAATTTGCCGGTTGAACTGAGTCGTGCAGTTCCACCATTTCTAGCTTCAAGTACAGCAAGTGTTCCGATACCAGCCTGATATATAGCAGGATCAATTTTACCCCCTGCAGTACGATCAACATCATACGTATGCGTGGTGGTTATAATAGCCCTGTTAAATTCAGTCTCATACTGAGAGGCACTCAGCTTACCGTCAACAATCGCCTGAGTCAGATAATCATTATATTGCTGTAAGTCTGCCTGTGAATTAACCTGATGCTGTTGTCCCTGCCAGTCAGTAAATGTGCCAGCATATGCTTTTGAGTCAATTGTAGTGGTATATGTGAGCCCGTTTGTAGAAGTTGCTGCGGCCTGCAAGTAGAACTCATTTTCAGAATTCCAGTTAACAGTTGATCCAGCTCCATCAGCAACAGCGAGCTGAGTATCTTTGAAATAGCGACCAATAAAATCTGCGCCAACATCAATATTGGCCGTACCACCATTGGTTACAGTAACAAAACGGGTTTTATAGAAAAAATCAGCATCAGGCGCAAAACCGGAAATGAGTTCATTCGCAGATGAGCCTGCAGCCCGCTGAGAAAAAGCGTCATTGTCATATACCTGTACCGTTCTGTACGCGCCGGTCGCAGCATCCCAGTACTGAAGGGCTTTGGTTCTTCCGCCTGTGTCAATATATAATAATCCGGTAAGATCATCCCCAGCCGTAATGTATCCCTCTGCTTTTGCTTCATCAACAGTCATGCTAACGAGACCAGAAGAACCAGAAACGACCGATGTCGGCCCTATGATATTTTCCGTCGTGCCGTTAACAGTCTCGGCCCCAACAAGGTTGTTGTTCTGTGCCGGACGCCATGCCGTATCAAGAGAAATATCCGCGAATGCGCTGCTGCAATTAACCGCCATAGCTCCGGTAAAAAGAGCAGCGGCTAACGCCAGGTTTAAGCGAGCAGATTTACATTTTTTTTTGTTACCTGTAAGTTCTGAAACCACATCCCACTGCTGAGTACTGTGGTTCCATATCACTTTATATATTTTATTCATAAATACCTTCAGTAAATTACCGCACCAGCTACAGTTGAAGCCTCAATGAGATAATATTTTGAGAATTTGTTATCTGTATAATTATTTACTGGCAGCTTTATCCATGACTTTTCACTATCATCAAGGCCACATAACCGATACATAGTGAAAAAAAATTAATACCTAGTTGCGACTTTTTTATTAACGCCTCCTTATAAACGAAAAAGATAGTTTACCAACACATATAACAAACGTGTTGCATATGAAGTTCAGTTTAAACCTCATATGCAACACAATTGCTATAGGTGCAATTTTTATAACATGCAGAAATGCCTATATAGATATTATTTTATCTATGAATAGACAGTCCTTCTCTGATTCATATAGCACGCGCGCAGCATTCACAGTAATTATTGGTGCCCACATACCATTTTACATGGTGCGGTATAATTTCTTTTATCATTTCATTCATACGTTCCAGACGAGATAAACTGGTACTTATATATCCATTATTTACATTGTATCGCTCGCAGATAACTTTTCTCGAATCACCAAGAACAAGATAGTCATACAATGCCTTTATGATGCCTTGACTGCGTATGGCTGACATCTCCACTAGCAACCAGAATATATCTTCAGGAACCTTTCCTATCGCTAGACACTGATTTTTCTTGCTAAGAAATAACTGCCTTTGTTCCCCATGAAGGTAAGTATCTCTTTGCTGCATCAGATTACTCCCGTCGCTGTTGCATTTAAATAAATATCTTAAGTAATAAGCATTCGCCGAAAACATAGCCTTTACGGTGCGTGATAGTAATAGAGGTTTTTTAATCTGAAAACAAATAATTACACGTTCTTTAACTCTAAAAAAATCAAATATCATGAATATTATGCTACATTGAAAATAAAATTCAGAATTTTATGCTGGTAGCACACTTTGTGGGCAATATAAAATAAATTAAAAATCAAAAAAACAAAAAGTTTATAAAATGCACCTTTTATTAACCCAGATCAAAAGCAAACAAAAAAGACTAAATATACTAAAGGCCATAAAAAGAATAACTAATAATACTTATCGATAAAAGCTATATGAAAGGTAATGAATTCATGATGGATTCAATATATCTGTACATTAAATTAAAAAACTTTACAAACACACCTACTATATCTAAAGAATTTAATATAAGCAGCTATCAGGCTAGGCATTATCTTTTACAACTGGTAAACAGCGGAAAAATTAGAAGAAGCCCGCCACAACGGGGAGCGAAGACACTGTGGGTAGATGCTGAACTCAGTCCGCAAACTGAATACGAAAAATGATGTCCGGCATACTGGCAAATGCCAGGCATGAACGGAAAGCTAATAGGAAGATTAAATGCCTGCTGACTAGCAGGCATTTAATGGAGATAATAGATTCGCACCTGACACCGAGATCCCCATTCAGAAATATCAGCGTCATCAATATCCGTATCAAAACAGCTTTCGCCACTGCAGATAATGTCTATTGAGCCGATTTATTTTGTAACCCTCCTTTTGTCATCTCCGTCGCACAGTTCGGCTACGTTTGTTATTTTTTCCGCAACCAGGCTCGTGTTTTATCCCTGGCGTTCTCACAGCACCCGGTTACAAACCAGACTGTGTAAACGTGCCCCATATCAATATTAATGCTCCTTTCCCCAGCAGCGGAAGCAAATGCAGCCTGTCTTCAGTTGCTTCTGATATTGTTCCATCAATATCGACTATGACGATGTACGGACGTTCCTGGTGTGCGTGTTTGTTGAAAATACTCAAATGCCCTCCCCATTGGACGAAAAAAATGCTGGTGGGCGCACTCCACCAGCATTAAAAGTGACACTGTAACTATCAGCGAACGTAAATAGTACCGCCGTTCTCTTTTTCCCATGCATCGCTACGTGCATAGCAAACATCGAGAAGTCTTCTTGCCGCTGTTTCCTCTAAACCCAATTCGACAACCAACTGTTCATGACGGCGGGTAACCACATCAAACAACGTATGCAGCCCTTTAGTTGCCAGTTCATCAATGAATTCCGGTTCGAACGGTAGCTCTGCATCTGCCAACATAACCTCTTGCGCCCACTCGACACGGCGGACCAGTTCCGGGCGGCGGCTTTCCATCTCTTTACAGATCAATTCATGGAAGAACTCTACCCAACCTTCCGGCTGGAACTCGCGGAAAATGGCCAGCGGCTGGAAGTTTGGCATCAACCATTCGTTGATTCGGATATCAATGGCATAGCCCATGTCACAGCAGAACTGATAAGCAAAGTCCAGCTTAGAAACGATATAAGGGCGCTCGTTATTGAACTCTTTAGGCGATGAGATCCCATAAGCCAGGAGGCGCGGGAAGAAGGATATTTGCCCTAACGTCGGATGGAGTTTGCTTGCAGGGAAACGGCGCTCAGTAATGCCATACATTTCCTTCTTGAGCGTCGCAAATTTAGCATTTTCATTAACCAGCTCGGTAACCTCTGCTTTTTTATTAGCAAATGCCACGCGCGCCTCGCTTGCATCTTTAATAGCCTTTTTGAGCTGTTGGTTAAGGTCGACAATCTGCTTACGCAGTTCCTGTCGCTCGCTTTTGGCTTTGTTATAGCGTTTCTCAAGGTTAAAAGGATCAAGTTTCATGATCTCTTTATATTGAGATTTTAGAGTTGAAATCTGTGAGTTCCGCAGCACAACCATCGCGGTCATTTCATTGAGTTTTGTTTCCAGCTCAATGCTTATACGTTCGGCATTATCAGCACGCTGGTTGGCGTCATGCGTCGCATCTTCGATCGCGTCCTGTTGCTGGCGTTTCAAATGTTCAATTTCCAGCTGAAGCTCTTCAATTTCTTTACCCTTCAGACCGAGATCCAACTGCATATTTTCAGCTGCATCTACCAGGGAGTTATGGCTATCAGCTTCTGCGTTATAAACATCAATAAGCTGTGCGTGAAGCATCTCCGCTGACTGAACCGCATTATCAAAAAAACGCGCTGTGAGGTCATCACAACTAACGCGGCGTTGCGCGGCCCGGATGTTCTGGATAATGGCCGGGATACCGGCATTCAGGACGTCAGGGATAGATACATTTTCGATTGATTGGTTTTGTGCTGAAGTGCTCATTTCAAAGTTCCGTATTAGCTTGTGCTTCGGTCATTTTTCCTAAATATGAAGGTGGAAGGACTACGCAATTTGTATCCAGTCCCTCACCTATGGCAGCCTGTAAAATTCTGGCTAAGGTGAGTCTCTTGTTGCGATACCTGGTGATGACATGCCTGATACCGCCGGTCGGCGTAACAAAGGCGATCAGCCAGTAGTGATATTTCCGTCGGAATGGCCACATAGTGCACCTTGTAGATTGCTCTAATAAAAAACGTGATGAGTGTACATCACGTTTTAAAAATATGGAATTATTAGAGCAATATTATTCTGATTCTTGCTCAAAAAACGCGCTAATGAGTGGAAGCCAATCCTCTGACACTTCGCGAGGTCGCGGTTTGCCGTGGAAAAAGATTATTCGGCAGTCCTTTGGTAATGCCCCATTCCCCCTGGAGTAACGCGCGCTTGCATATTTCGAACCAGGTTCCACAACATCGGCCTTGTAACTTACAAACCATCCCGGATACAGATCCTGAAATGCTGGTGTGTCATCGCCCATAACCTTTCGCAAGAACCCCTGATCCCCCCAGCACTCAGTTGTAACACAACGAGCAATCCAACCTTCCGGATCTTGCCAGAATGCACTCCAGATATGCGCTTTTACACTATTTGGTATCCACATGGCACCGCTGCCACGATATTGTGGATGGTAAAAATCCCTAAGCATGGTGAAGCTGGTTGGTGGATTCTCAAGGATTGGGCGTATATCACCGGCAATAACCGTGTCCAAATCCAGATAGAACAGATCATCGGTTATATCAGGTCGGAACAACTCGATTTTCGCCCACCAGCCACGGCACTTTTGCCACTGGTTGATCAATGGGACAACTTTGACGCCAGGTACATGTAAACGCTTCAGGTCTGTCAGGCAAATAATTTCATAGCCTTTTGGCAGTTGATTAACCAGCCACTGCACATCGGAAGCGTTATAGTCGCCTCCAGAGCGAAGAACTAAAGCAATCTTCATGCTGCACCATAACCTTTCACTTTCATCAATGTAAGGTTTCCGCAAAATACGGCACCAGTGTCGATATAATGCTGATTCCAGAATGTCTTCGGGCTTTTCACCGGAGTGTGACCAAAGATAAAACGATCTGCGCCCGAAATTTCGCCACCAATATCATCCATCGAATCACTGATACGCTCGCGCGCCCAGACAACGTTGAAAAGCGGCACCTCCTTACCGAATTGATATTCATTATCCGGATAGTCGGCATGGGCTATAACGATAGTTTCTTGCCCGGTGTTCAACTCAATGATATAGGGCAGTCGTCTTACCAGCTCCACCAGCGCCCTGGCTAATATTTCCTGATCGGTGTCCTGCATGAAGAACCATTGTCCGCCATTCATTAGCCAATTATTCACATTGCCATCAGGGCTTAACGCATCAATCATCAGCCGCTCATGGTTGCCCATGACCGCTCTGAACCATGGCATCTGCAATAGCTCCAGGCATTTCACATTTTCGGTGCCGCGATCGATAAGGTCGCCGACCGATATCAGTAAATCCTGCGCAGGGTCAAAATCCACACGATGGAGTTCGGACATCAGTCTGGTGTAGCAACCATGCAGATCACCAACAACCCAGACATTCCTGTATTTGGTACCGTCGATACGGTGATAAATTGTGGGTGCCATCATGTATTCTTCAGCCATTCTTTAAGAGTCATCTGCGGAATACCTCCCATTTTCCCGCATGAAACAACGTCAATCTGCTCACGCGCTGACTGGAATAACAAAGGCAGGTGACTTAGATTTTTTGGCGTGCCGCCGGAATGAACGCGTGGTTCTTGTGTAGCGTCCACGCCCACCAGGGCGACATGTTTGAATCCGATATGGAAAGCCAGGTTTAGAGCACCATATGCACTATTGCCGCTGGCAATTTCATTCACATCTTCGCAAAGACCGAAATGTGCGGACCAGCGCCACGCCCACCACTCGGGAGAATTCGTATTTTTTGGCTCCGTGCCGCGCTCAGCCACACGACGGAAGCACAGAACGCCGTCTCTGACTTCACGTTCTTTAACATCAGGAAGCGCCATGCAATAACAAACACCACGGCGACGGCGCCCACGACCAACACGCCGCATATTGTCTGGTGATGGATCAAGGGTGAAAAAATAAGAAGCGCGGTTAAGCCAGTCGATGGCCCCATTGACCGCTATAATCGGCACTCCGCGCGGCGCAACAAAGTTTGCGGCGCTTGGGCCACTGCCGACGATAATAACGCGATCACTGCCTCTAAATTTATTCTTGGGAAACATTGAATTGCACTGCTCCTACTTGCATTCAAAATATGTAAATCTGCGTGTTTTTTGCGGGTGTCCAGGAACTGCTGTTGCCATTTTGAAATTGACACCTGCGTTGGATTCCGTAGTGCTTGAGGGTGCGCGCCATGCCAATGAAGGCCGTTTTGCAGGGAACAGTCATAGCCGACTAATACAACTACTTCAGCCCCCGATTCAGCCGCCAGACTGATAGCCTGCGCGCCGCTATTTACCCCTTCCGCCGGTCCACAATATCGCCTGTACTCCAACGAAAATGATTTCGCCGCCGCCAGGTTGGCTGTCACTTTGCGGAATCTCCCTCCCGGTATGGTGGATCCGTATTGCTTCCACCATGACAAATCACCTGCGTATAAGGCATAAATGTCATCGAACATCTGCCAGGAATTGTTAACAGCGATGATTGAACAGCCAGTTTTTTCTATAGCAGCACAGTCCTCGCGAGTGAGTGATGGGCCGCTGCCGATACAAAAAACAGTCCTAGTCGCCCTGGGTGGTATGTTCATTCTCAGCTGCAAATTCAGCCTCCAGGCGAGCATTCATTTCAGCGATTACCGGGTCCACTACAGCATCTGCTTCCTGTTCATTACGCGGCATGACCGATGCCAGCGATTCATAATTAACCTTGGATGACACGATTATTCTCCCGATGTTAATGTTCGCTATCTCAAAGAGCATAAATGCACTAATTAATTTATTATTTTACGCATCGTACAACCACTTATCGCCGTTCAATACATGCTCAATAGCCTCACCCTTTTTAAGGCTTATGTATTCCAGGATGGCGGTAATCGCTTGTTCTGCACCATACGCAAGAACGACGTAGTAATCTTCCTCTCTAAGCCTGCACATCCAGGCGATCTGCTCTTTCGTCGGGGCTTTACCATTTGGTTCTTTAAGCTCAATTCGCATACCGTGATAAATACCGCATGCTTTATCGAGACTCATGTCCGGATAACCTTTTTTCTGCCCTTCAGCCTTCATTTTCCCGGCGGTTGCTTTTGAACGTTTCCCTCCGTTAGGCGTTGCATGCAACAACTCATAGATTTCAGGGTGCTTGCGTTCGAAGTAATCAAAAATGAAAACCTGTTCGAAGTGCTCGCAATTTCCGTCGCGCAGGTCTGGGTTCTTTGCCAGTGCTGCAAGCGCCTTCGCATGTGGCGAAACTTCTTTTGCCGGTGCAAGCGATAAGAATGGATCCTTTTTGGTTTTTGGCCTGGACCACCCCTTATTTCTACGTTCACTAAAAGCCTGAAACTCTTCCTCAGTAAAGCGCAACATAATCAGTCAAACTCTGCCGGTCGCATGCCATATTTACGCTGTTTTGCTGCCTGCTCTTCCCTGTGCCATTGCGCACAATCAGCGTCACAATAGATGCCGGATTCAATCGGTTCATTGCAGTACCGACACTTCCCTGTAAATACCTGGCTCACGACCTGTGCCTGCTTTCTGATGTTATCGATGGCCATGTCTTTGAGAGCTTCTAACTGATTCATGCTCCGCTCTGCATCATCAACACGTTCTGCCAATTTTGTTTCCTCGTGAAGAACCTACTTAAGGGCAGAATGATACATTTCACAATCAAAATTGCACTAATAATTTTCTTTTATTGAGTTAAACATTCAACAAATGACTAGCAGTAGAATCACCATCATCTATTTCTGGCAGGCTGACTATGGCTACATCAATCACAACAACCCAAAGCACCCAGCAATATCCTCTGTCACGGTATGACGACCGCAACATAGCCGATCCAATACTCAGGGCAGAGCTGCGCAAAGAGGTGATGCTTATGTGTGAATCGAACGACAAGAATCTGACGATTTATTACGTTCTTCCCGATGAGCAATACCGCCCGGATTTGCTGGCTTACCGTATGTGGGGCATAGCAGAGCTACGCTGGGTAGTGACGCTCGCCGCCGGGCTTGAGGATGAATCTCAGGGCATGACTGTTGGCAAAAAATTAAAACTCCCACCTGCCACCTGGGTCCGCGAAATGATTCGCCATTTCCAATATGACGGCCAGGTAATAGGGACATTATCCATTGCGTAAGGGAATTGAATGCCAACTGAATATGCTCGCGACAACCTTGGTCGCTATCAGACTGATGGATTAAGTGCAAAAGACTTTAACAAGGTCTTCGATCTTATCCGTAAACAGCAGCGTCAGAATCGGCGAAACGCGCGGCGTACACTCACCCCAAGGATTATGGGGATGCGTAACCGCGAACTTGACGCATTCCTCAATCTTGGAAAAAAGAAAGATGGCACCTACTTTACGCCCGAAGATATACGCAGTTTCAACACCTCAAGGCAGGCTCATAAAACCAAATTCAAGAGCACGGTACCCGGCATTACCTATGCTCAGCTGGTGGCGCAGTCCACCAGCATTGATATAAAACGCGCTAACAACAAAGTTTCTGATGGCACAGGGATAAAAGCCGCGACATTTCTCGGGCTAAAACACAACCTTGCATTGATATCTGTTAATGCCTCGGATGAGTCGGTCCACCAGCATCACCGCGTCAGAATTCGATTTGAGGAATGGGATAAAGCCGTTGAGGATATTGCTGAAGACGGAGCGAAAAAAGCCCGAATAGCTGCCGAACTCTGCAAGGGCCGGGTATCTTTCGACTGTGATTGTGGACGCCATCAATACTGGTTCCGCTATATGTCCACGGCTGGTAACTATGCTGTCGCGCCGCCAAAAGAGTATGCATTCCCCAAAATCCGCAACCCTGATCTGACTGGAGTGGCCTGCAAACATGTTTTGCACGCTATGACGCGTTTTCAGTCTCCCACATGGCACAAGGCCATCATTATTGCCCTGGAAAAAGCAGCTGAACAGGTGGCCTTCGGCGATGACAAGCGGAAGACAACAACCTATTTCAAAGGCGAACTGGCTAAATCGCTCGCGCGCAACCGGACAACAACGACGGATCAGGCTAAAGCTGCGCGTGAGTATGAGCTGTATCTGAAATCTCAGGACGCATTAGGCAAAAAACTACGCGCCAAAGATAGCGCCACCGACAACGTTCGCAGGTTGTTAAAAAAAGCTCGCACCACGGCAAACAGAAAGAATGCAGAACTAAAAGCATCGCGGGTGAGGGAGGCCCTGGCTCGCGCTGAAGCCGACGCTCTCAAAAAAGCCCTGCAAACGCAGGCGAACAACCTCATAAAGTTTTTCATGAGTCAGGGAATGGACAAGGCCGCCGCCACCGCGCAGGCGCGAAGCATTCTTGAGACGCAAATTAACGAAGCCCGTAAACGGAAAGGATAATCGATGGCTGGTTTCTTTGATGACATGTTTGAGGACACAGAACCATCACAACAAGTGACTGGTGATAACCTCCCGGACACCGAATCGGATCCGGATATTCCAGGCGAAGGTTCTGAACTGATTGAAGAGGAAGATATTGATGCTGAAATCGAAACCGATGGTGTTAACGTTGGTAATATTGTTGATCATGTGGAGGACAATCACCGTCCCAATCTGGATCACGGCCTGCTTAGTGACTCTGGTGTGCGCCACCGTTATGAAGGCCATGCAATATTTAATAATCTTGTGCGGATGGACTGGCTCAAAGCAATCAAGCTAGACCCTGACTCATTCGATGCGGTTCTGTATCGCGCAATACCTTACAGAGACAAAAATGCACCTGAAACAGCATCGGAAATAATAGAACCTAACCAACGCATATATGACTATCAGGATCCAGAACTGATAACGGCCCTCGACTGCCCGGATGAGATGGACGCCTTCTACGCGCTATACGACGGCAGTGATAATACAGGGATTAGCGACAGTGCTTTAATCCTTCGGTTAGCCGCCGTTAATGTGCCAGTGGGTTCTATGCTCGAATGGCTGGAACAGCTGTCAGACGGCACAACCATTCGCCGCTTCTGGTACATCCATAAAATATTCAATTACGGCACTGCCAGGGTAGGCAGTTTGTTTTATTGCGTGCCTTCACGCGCCTTTGAAGGGAATTTCATCGGTGATTCTGAATAATCAGGAATGGCTACTGGCCATCTTTAAGAAAAAAGGTCTAACCCCAACTGGCAAGCTGGAATTTGCCACTATTGATGGCATTGATTCGGCGCTCGCACAGGCTTTAAACGAAGCGTTCGACTCACAAGTTGTCAGCTTTAATGATCGCACTAACCAGTCATTCAGGGAGTTCCTGAAACGCACCCCAAGAGATCGCATAACGCTCGGCACTTTTAGTGATGTGAAGGAGTGGTTGTCGTCATTTGAAGCCGATCGCGCCGGGCGTAAAGATACAGTCTCTTCTGGCCCGGTAAATAAGCTGGCAATGCCGCTTGTGAATCTGTCTCGTTCTCCCGCGTTTTCAATTTATGAAGGTGAACTGTGTCGGGATAATTACGATGAAGGACACGTCACCAATGAAAATGATGAGATTGAAGCCCTGGTATCGACTATCCCTTTCTCACTGGAATATTCGCTATGGATCGCCAGTGTCGAGAAGGAATCTCTTGGGATGGTTACAACTGCATTAGCATTCTGGCTACGAATGTATGCCAGCCTCGGGCAGGCATCTTTCACTCACATTGCCAATATCGGCGGTTATGAGATACCGGTTACCTGTTACATCGAAGGGCAAAAATCAATCGCATTTCAGGATCTGACCACCGGCACCGCCGATAACAGGCTGTTCGCGGTTGGATTGAACCTCACCGTTGTGGCGGAGCTTCCTATCCTGGCTTATATGCAGCAAACCACCGGCACCATAACGGTAAAAGCGAAAATTCTGGAGGAATGAGATGGCCACAAAGACCACCACAGCCCCGGAAACTGATTCAAAGCGCACTCAGCTATTCCTGCAATCTGTTTCAATTGGGCAGAACGAAATTCCTCGCGAAATGATTGTAGGATGTACCTATGTCGAACCTGGGGAGCTATCTGGTCCCCAGCTTATGCTCATGGTCAGGGATTCAACGGCTTACGTGGTCAATAAGCTGGGGGTGAAATTTGGAACAATACTGACAGTTTCACTTGGTGATCCGGAAGGTCATGGCGGCATCCTGTTCTCGGAAGAGTTCTTCGTTCTTAAAGCGCCGCGCAAGGACGATACCGTACTGATTTACGCGTTTAGTAACCCGGTGCGATTATTGAAAGTTCCGTCCACCAGCGCACAGTATTTTGTTGATAAGCCCCCATCAGCCGTAGTTTCCACTCTTGCCCCTGGTCTGAAGGTAAATGCTGATTCATTCAGAAAGACATCCACATACCACCTAAATGTTGGAGAAAAACCGACCAAGGTATTGCAGGAGATAGCCCAGGATACCGGTTCTATGTGCTGGGCATCCAGGGGGACGATTAATTTTAAAAGTATGGAAAAAATGGCAAACGCCGCTCCATCGCTTACTTATGAGTCCGCCAATCCCAATACATCCGGATTTACAATTAGTCAGTTCAACATCCTGAATGCCGATTATGAATACCAGCGCCGCCACAATTACAGAATGGCCAGTTATGACATGACCAAAGGTGTGGTTTACTCAGGTAACCAGGAAGACCCCATTAAATTTACGAGCAATCCCGATCCTACCGCGCTGGCGAACTACAACAAATTCATTCTCCCCCGCCTCGATATGCTGGTGGAAGGAAATGCCGCGCTCACTCCGGGTACCACGCTGAAAATTGTCGTGCATAACACGGCAGGTGACGGAGAACTCGATGAATCTATCCCCGACAAAATGATAGTGATGTCCGTGACTCATTTCGAAGACCGCTTCCGTTTTGTCAGCCGTGCGCAGTTAGGAGTGGTTAATGGGTAGTTTGACAGGAAAGTATCGGGCTGTAGTGGTAAGCGTCGATGACCCTAAAGGTCTGATGCGTACGCAAATACGCGTTGTCGGCATGATGGATGGGCTACCAGATGCCTCATTGCCGTGGGCAGAAGCCATATTGTCCAATGCAAACACGTTTTCACCATTTCTGCCCGGCGATAAAGTATGGGTAGAGTTCCCCTACAATGGGGATTCGCGATGGCCATTGATAATCGGCTATGCACAGGATGCATCCGGTGGTGCGCCTAACGTCCCTCCGGAGGCCTCCGGGCAGGGTAGCGGCTACACGCCTCCAGATGTTGACGGTGCCCCACCCATGCCCTCCACCAGCGCCAAAAAAGACTACGTTTACTCGCGTAACGGTCTTATGGAGATCCGCAACGCTGGCGGCGGCTGGTCTGTCACACACCTGGGCAGCGGCACGACGATCGGTTTCAATGAGGCTGGTGAGCTGTTCGCTATCTCGCAGGGCGGCGCGTTTATCTCGGCTGCCGATGATATAAACATTAAGGCTGGTGGCGATATGGGGATTGAGGCTGCCGGAACGCTGTCCATTAAGGCGGCACAGGTTACTGTGGATAAAGGTTGATTCGATAATGATTTTTGGCCCTGAAAGCGCCTCCCACAATCCCATATAAAGCGCGCTAAAAAATATACAAATATTTTCGCAAATGTTAGACTGAGGAGAAGTAAAGAGGAGCGAAAAATGACCACAGTTCGTCGTATGCCAGCCCTCAGCCCGGAAGAAATTCGTAAAATTTCGAAGAATGCCGTGGCGACGGTCGCTGCGGAAAAAATTGTTACTAACAAAACGGCCTTTGTAAAGGCTGCCGTTGCAGGCGTGATTGCAGGCAAAAAAAATGAAGTTAGTCGTAAAGGCGATAGCCAAACTGTCCGTAAAGTAGCAGCTGCATCAGCACGGGATGCAAAGGCTTCCAGCCTGTCTCGTCAATTAGCAATGTCCGTCCTATCACAGAGCAGCGGGCGGGAATATATTCAAGAATCGTTTAATCAGGTTCGTAAAAATAAAAAAGCGTAACCAACGTGATATTTACAAGCTCCTTTGAAGTGGCTTTTTTATTGTGGTGAAACATGACTCAGCAAACAAAGAAATGGATTTTTACTGAGCTGGTAAAAGATCCAAATAATATTGAGCAGCTTCTTTCGTATGCGGTTTATAAAGGTTTTAAGGACGAAATAGCTCGTAACGCTCGCGCGGCCGGTAAAAAAGAATACGAGATTGAGGCTGAGCTTGCGGCCTACCACGATCAATGCCTCAAGTCACCGAGGCAGCTTCAAGTATTTAAAAGAAGCGCACAGGAAATTTTAGATGGATACGTTTCTGGCGTCAACAACGAGTTGCAGACAAGGTTAGAAACAATTTTTGAGCAGCAAGAGAATATTTATCAAAACCAAATCAAAGCCCTCCAGAAAGAGAAAGATGAGGCAAACAAAAATGCTATAAAGCAGCTGGTTAAAGGTGCAGAAAAATACAGCAAGCAAATAAAGAAACCCGTGGGGTTTTGGGAATGTGCCCAAGTCTATGGGATTGCCATATTAAAATTTCTTTTTTCTGGTGTACCAAAACTTTTTGCCACAGCCTTCTCAATAGGCCTTTTGTTTGCAATATGGGGACTCTTTAACGGTGATGCCGTAACAGGTCTGAGAAAAGGACTTTATAAAATGGTAGATATAACCGTGCCAGGGGAAAAGGTTAACACTACGCAAAATGATGTTGGCTCAATTAGCCCTAACCAGAAGAGTGTTACGGCAAATAAACAGCCCCACGATGGAGGGGCATAACCATCAGTGGCGGCTCTAGCTCGGACGGATATAACGCATCGGAGGCGACGTAACGGTTGAGCGGCGCGCGAACGAGCTGGAGCCATAATAGCGTTTGGTCGCTGGTGGCGTTGTAGCGCGGCGCCGGATGGTAGTTTTTAATGACGGTCGTATGATGCGTGATGTTGATATTGCTGCTGTGTCCATAGCCACCACCGCTCATCAGGTGTCCCATCAGCAAGTCGCTGAAGACCCCGCTGTTATCGTAATAGTGGCCCCCTCCCGGCGCGGATGGCTGAGCGACGATTACCGGTGCCGGGCCGTCACGGTCGCACAAGCTGAGCGCAACCAGGGCAAACAGCACGTCACCAGCAATCAACAGATGTTTCTTTTTCATCTCCCCGCGTGCGCTCAGCCGCATTCGCCACAACGGAAAGAGCATCTATGGCGCACATCGCGGGAAAAAGCCCACGGTAGAGAGTCGAACTCTACAAATGCTCTTATCTGTTGTGCACTCCGTTTCGAGGAATAGATGTCAGAGTCGTACCGGCAGAATCATCACATTGGTATATGGTGATGGTTGATGGAATTGAACCGCCGTAGCTATTTCTTTATATCCAATAAACCTGCGTGGACTTTTCTGTGGCAATTCGCACAGAGGACAATGCACTTCCTTACT
Source organism: Escherichia sp. E10V5 (assembly GCF_004212315.1). Taxonomy (NCBI): domain Bacteria; kingdom Pseudomonadati; phylum Pseudomonadota; class Gammaproteobacteria; order Enterobacterales; family Enterobacteriaceae; genus Escherichia; species Escherichia sp. E10V5. The sequence continues at coordinate 58,392 of NZ_RHJM01000047.1, read as the reverse complement.
TCTTCCTTAAGTCGCTTTCGAGATCGACTACATAGGTTAGAAGGATCGCCTTCTTTGCCGCCAGGGTTATCATGGTGGAGGTCCAGAACTATAGGTTCTTTTTCTCCACAATTTTGGCACCCGATGAAGCGTTTATAACGAGATAAAAACTGACGGTTTGAGCTTGTTTTTCTCGTTCTTGTTAACTTTATAAGCCGGCGCCTTGATTCATTGCTTGCATAACTCAGAGCATCTCTTTCCTTGGCGCACACCTTGCAAATATTTTGCAGGCCATCGCTCTTTCCTTTGTTTTTATGGAAATCGGAAGCAGGTTTTAGTGCTTTGCATTTGCTACAAATTTTCATCAGTATCCCACTGCTTACAAGGCAGACGCTCTAACCGCTGAGCTACACCATCACTTGCCGGGTACGTCTCCGGCGAGGGCTTCCACCTCCGTATGCTTTTCGGCGCACCGCGCCCTAGCTGCAATTCGGTAACAGGGGATGCATAACCCTGGCTTCCAGCGTGATTAGCGCTTTCAGCATGACGGGATATACCCGTAGTAAGAAATTATCCTCAAATTACTAAAAGCAATTGCTGTTACGCCGAATGAAAAAGGACGTAACAGGTAAGGACGCTGACCAAAGAGATGGCCCCTTCTCGCTCATCTGGTTAATCGAACCAGCGCCCTTGCCTGTTATGCCTCCCCGTTCCCTAATACACAGACGGGGACACTCTGCGGTCGATTTTTTGACGGGGGACGACTCATACCCCGTGGCGTCAGGCTTCTTAGGCCGCTACCATCATCAGATCATCGTTTGCATTTACTTTAATGGTCAGTTTCTAAACCGCCGCAAAGTCGCTAACCATGACGAAAACCCTGAAAAAACGCCCACCCGAAGATGGGCAAACTGGATGGAAGCTCGTTACGCACTTCGGTGTTGCCACTTAGGCGCATGGTCAACCTGGCAACTCGGTGGTTTGTCTGGGAAGACTAGGCCCAGCCATGCTTACCGCCGCGCCTGTCGCGGCTAACAGCTAAATCGCTCTATAAATCACGATTCATTGAGGCGATATTACACTAATAAATTTATTAGAGCAATATGGCTATAACGTCATGAGCAACACCACGAGTGTCTCCCTTACAAGACACAGAACGTCTGGCAAAAAGAGGTTCCACTCTGAAGCCACTGTCCTGATAAAGTTCTCTGATGTTTGGCGCGCCACTGTTAGTAATGAGAACCTTTGCACCTCGGCGATGAGCATCCGTCAACAGAGACACCAGGCGTTTTTGCTCTTCAAACTTAAAGTCATGACCGGAATAGTTCGTGAACCCCTCTGTATTGGGGAGCGGTTCATACGGCGGATCGCAAAAGATGACATCTCCTTCTCCGGCAGCTTCAATCACCGCTGCAAAATCACCGCATACAAACTCAGACCGCCCTTCCGCACCGAGGAAGGCTTCCATCTCCTGTAATGGAAAATGCGTAGACTTATACTTCCCATACCCGACATTGAACTCACCGGCCTGGTTGTAGCGCGTCAATCCATTAAAACAATGTCGGTTCAGGAACAAAAACGCCGCTGCGCGATGTAAATCATCATAGACTTGTTTGTTAAACGCATTCCGTACTGCCAGGAATCCCTCCTGGGTGTTGTAGTCCAGGAAGAAACGATGTGCCAGAGTGATAAGTGAATGCGCCTCGCGTTGCAGAGTCTTGTAAAAGTTAATCAGGTCAGCATTCACATCATTTAGCAGATTTTCCTGGTATCCGGCATTCATGAAGACAGCTCCGCCACCAACGAAAGGTTCAATCAGGCGCTTCCCTTCTGGCAAATAGCGAAAGATCTGTTCCAGAACACCAAATTTTCCACCAGCCCATTTGAATATGGGCCGTTCGAATTCTGCCGCTGGTTTAACCTTTCGCTCTTTTGTTTCACTCCCTTCTTTTTGCCGACATGCAGCCTTAGTAATCCGATCGCCAATCCAGCGCATTACTGGTATTGCCATACTATTTCCGATCGCTTTGTAACGCGGTCCGTCAGCTGCAAGCATCGCGGCCTCTTCTTCGCTTAAATCTGGATAGTGATTGCGAAGATATGCCAGTTCATCTGAATTAACTTTTTTACGCTTTTCCGTCGAGATCAACGTATGCCCATCAGGAAAACCTTGCAGCCTTTCACATTCGACAGGAGTAAGACGGCGGACAGCTACTTCTGCGTTTCTTACTTCATAGCAAAGGGCTGTTGGATTTTTAGCCATTAGAGATGGTGAAGTATTCTTAGTTGCAGCATGTTGTGTACCGCTCATACGCTCAGGAAAAGCCAATGTAACAAGATGCTCATGGCTTTCTTGCTCACGTGCCCGCAATGTACCATGCCCTTCTGACCAAAAACCTGCTCCTGTGCTGCTAAAAACGGCAAGGTCAGTGGCATCTTTAAAGTCTCTTGCCTTTACTGTCGATGCGGTTTCATCGTCAATATATTCCCCAAATGCCGCCATCCTGAAAGCGTTTACGGCTTTCGTCGATTTCATGCCGGGGGGCATGTCAGCGTGTAGGCATGGATTTAGGCTTTCGCCACTGATTGCAGCGCCATTTGCAATAATGGCGGAAGCGATTTCCTTCTTTTTTCGGCTCGGCGCAATATTCCGGCGCACGCCTTCGAACTCAAAAAGTACCGTTGCGGGATCGAGGTCTGTTCGAGCACTTGCGACAACAAACACGCGTCGGCGTCGTTGTGCCACTCCGAAGTATTGGGCATCAAGGATTCTCCAGGCCACTTTTCGCTGCGGTCCATAAATACAACCACACTGCGGCCACTTTGGAGCATGGCAACCGGTTTTGACATCCCACCGCCAGAACGTGTTACTTTTTCGTGATTCAGGTCGATCACCAGGTTCGAATGGCGCATCTTCTCCAGCCAATCCGGCAAGGAAACATCCGAACGCGTTATCTGCTGATGACAGGACTCCTGGGACATTTTCCCAGACGATAACTGCTGGTTTGAGGAAGGACTCAGCCCGTTTGTCGTCAATTGCATTTGCAAGCTCCACATACTTCAAAGTTAGCGCGCCGCGCTCATCATCAAGCCCACCACGTAAGCCCGCGATACTGAATGCCTGACAAGGCGTACCCCCGACGAGCATATCAGGGGCTTCAATTTCTCCTGCCTGGACTTTTTGGGCGAGTTTTGTCATGTCGCCAAGGTTGGCGACATGGGGCCAGCGGTGCGCAAGAACGGCAGATGGAAAAGGCTCGATCTCAGCAAACCACGCCGGACGCATACCCAACGGTTCCCAGGCAATGCTCGCGGCTTCAATTCCACTGCAAACAGATCCATAGCACAGCTCTCTCACTGCTTAGCCTCTCCGCCCAGGGCATTTACCAGAGCATCAACCAGGCACGAAATTTCACTGGTTAACAGGAAGAAATCTGCGTCCAGTCGCTGCGCAACATCTTCACTATCAATATCAGAGTTCTGCTCAAGTAATTCATCCGCAAATTTGACGCTGGTAAGGCTGAAGTTATGGTCCAGTGTAAATTTAATGCGGTTCTGCCAGTCGAGTGCCAACTTTGTGACGAGCTTGCCAGCTTCCAGGTGTGTGGAAATTTCATCGCTTCCCAAATCCTGCTTTTTCACTCGGGCGATACCGCCATCCTCAAGCACTGCCTTAAGTTCTGCCGCATCCCCCATTTGAAATCCCTGTGGAGCACTAGCATCACGTACCCAGTCGGTCAGCGTTAACTCAATGGGATTTTCAACACTTAGTGGCACAACAGGAAGAGAACCCAGAGACTTACGCATAAGCGCGAGCATATCCTCTGCCTGCCGCGCGCTGGCATTGATATAGATGCGTTTAGTTGAACCGTCGTAGATCGCCTGGATAACAGAAAACTTTGAAAAAGCCCGTGGCAGAAGAGAATGTAGAACTTCGTCTTTCAGGGAGTCCTTCTCTGTTTTCTTCAGTTTACGCGATTGTTCTTGCTCAAGTTTTTCAATTTTCTCTTGAATAGCTCGCTGGATAACCGGCGAGGGAAGAATTTTTGTTTCGCGCTTTGCTTCAACAAGGATAAAGCCATTTCCATGCATAGCGATCACTTCGGAATTATCACCAAATGGCGATACAAAACCGAACTTGGCCATATCCTGGCTACCGCATGGCGTGAATAGGATCATTTTATTTTTATCTTCTAAGTCGGTCAGATCCGCCTCACGAGAAACTTTATAAATAGAAATGTTTTTCCAGTGCTTAAACATGTTGTAACCCTTGAATATCAACCACAGAAAGCTCGTCTTTGTAGAAGAAGGTCAGGTTATGGCACCCCCTCGTTTGAGCGTATGAGCTGGGACCAATTTCGTTCTTCCAGACAAATGGCTTCAGATCCGTACGGCGAAGCATAAAAACGCGATTTGTTCCGCTCTGATTCCCAATGAGGCAAAAGCCTTCTTTCACCTTGATAGCCTGCAAGTTGTCGAGTTCACCGCTAGTTACCCGACTATCGAACTCCTTGCGGCTTATTAGCTCCATCTGCATCTGACGACTCCTAACTAATGCCCATTGAAGGGCGATGCCTGAATGGTACCGAAAACACGACATAAAAAACAATATTTATTAGAGCAATTAATCTCAAAAACAATGACACTCAAGCCACAATAAACCTAAGTTAAAATAACAAAACTTAGAGCAAACAATTGGTGGTGATGTGGCGAGTATTGCAACAAAAGACAGCATTTGTTCGGGGCACGGAGGATTCCCATCCAGGCCTCCCGTAGAGAGCGAACCACTACTTAAAGTCAACGGAGTCGAAGTGTTAGTTGATGGTAAGCAATATGCACAGCATACCGATGGGAACAGCACGCACGGCGGGCAAGCTATATCAACCAGGGCATGGTTTACCGTCAACGGGAAAGGGATCGTATGCGTTGGTGATCCTGTTTCATGCGGCTCTACCGTTGCAGCCGGAGACGGCCTGGTTCAGGTAAGTTAGGAGATATCATGCTGGAAAAAGACTACCAGTTATCCGCATATAAAAAATTGGTCGCCGCCGGTGGGATGAAAACACCTGGTGCCATAACATCGGCACGAAACAGTGCTAACACGGCAAAACTGCTTGCAGAAGAATTGACCGGATTAATTCTGGATACAATTGTCTATCCCGACACTATTACCAGCTATGTTTCAACGATCAGAACAACCGCAACCGGTTTAACGAATATTGGAGGGCTGGCAACTCAGCACGCTGACCTGTTGGCTGGTTATGCTGATCTGTCAATGCTCCTTCAACTCGATATTGGTTGGGATGTTTACTGTCGTGCTAATGAGCGAGAAGTTTCAGAACTGCCGATCTCTATTGCCATTGGCGACGCGACTACAACGAAATCGCTTGAGGACGCTGTAAATGCGCTTAATACGTCGAGTTTAGTCGCTGCTATGGGGGACATTAACCAGACCCTTAACACAGGCTCAGGAAGCTCGTCAGGCTCTGATTCAGGTGGCGGCGCAGTCACTCCCCCTCCAGCACTGACAGAACAACAAGTTGAAGCACTGAAGGAAGCAACTGAACAATTTGGTGCTTTTTTCGACCAGACAACAGTACCGGTAGCAGCATTGCAACAGCAGTATGAACGAGCGAAGGAAAGCGCCAGCGTAGCCATAACTGCTTATAACCATGCTATCGGAACCGCGCTGGCGGAAGCATCAGCAAATAAGGCTAGCACCGCCAGCGCAGTCGCAGCTTTGGTTCCTGATTCTGTTCTTGATGAATTAAACAAGGCGACACTTTAACAAAGGACTTCACAGATAATTTTTCTTCAGGAGGAAGAAATGTCGTTTTTTTCAACGTTAAAAACAGCTTTGTCTTTGAAGGAGAAACTTGCTGTTGCTGGTGTTCTTGTCCTGATTTGCGCACTTGTTGGTGCTGGGTTTGCATGGGAACGTTATCAGTTAAAGCAAGCCTTGGAGAAAATTGGCAGCCTTGATCAGGCTGTTAAGGAGCGCGATAAGTCAATCATTGATCTTAACCAGACCATTGAGACGATGAATAAAGCGGATCAACATTTTCACAGCCAGGAAGTGAAAAATGAATCAGAACAAGCGAAGTATGCAGACAGACAAATGGAACGAAAAGCTGAAGTTCAGAAACAACTGGTTGCGTCAGGTAGTGTTCGCCAGCGCATTCCTGCTGACACTCAGCGGTTGCTCCGGGAGTCGATCAGCGAATTTAACGCCGACGCCGACAAAGGTTAACCACCCTGCCCCCAAAAGTGCGTTTATGTGTAGGATGCCAGAGTTTAGCAGTGAATATTTTGATGATCTGCCAGCCTATATCCTCGATACAGAAACGATGCTGATGGGGATTAACAGGAAGAATCGCAACGTCAATGACTACAACCGCGCTATCAGCGGTAACTAAAAGGGATTTTTATGTCTGATAAAGTAACAGTTAAGCAAACTATCAACAAAGCGACTTCAATCTACAAAATTGAGCAAATCACTGTAGGCAAGCCAGGTTCTGAACAATTCCGTCATGCCTTCGAACTTGCTGATCAGCTGGGCTTAAAGCACCCAGATTGTATTGAGCATGTATTCCCGACTTATGCTGATGAGGAATGTACTCAAGTGCTTACTGAAGAGGATTTCTTCAGCACTGAAGAACGAGAAAATGTTGATCGCTGCATTGGTGTGATTTGTTCTTCGGCGAGTGATGAATTGTTCCCTAACGTGCCTGAATATGGTGGTATTGGATACCAATTCCTGTACGAGGGCGATGAGCTTAAATGCTATGAACATGGTCTTCTCATCGAAAGCGTAGAATAATACGACTCCCTTCCAACCGGCTACGTTGGCCGGTTTTTCACTTATCCACATTATCCACTGGATAGATCCAATAATCAGGTCCATACAGATCCCAATTAGATCCATATAGATCCCTGATCGTTGTAGGCCGCGTCCCGTCTGGCTTAGAAGCCTTTCGCGATGTGTGCTGGAGGGAAAATGATGTGCGCTGGAGGGAAAAAAATGTGTGCTGACGGGTTGCTAATGTGTGCTGGCGGGATATAGGATGTGTGCTGACGGGAAAGCCTGGGTAGTTATCATCACTGATAAAAACTATCCACATAATTCGGAAAAAGCAATATGAATCAATCTTTTATATCCGATATTCTTTACGCAGACATTGAAAGTAAGGCAAAAGAACTAACAGTTAATTCAAACAACACTGTGCAGCCTGTAGCGTTGATGCGTTTGGGGGTATTCGTGCCGAAGCCATCAAAGAGCAAAGGAGAAAGTAAAGAGATTGATGCCACCAAAGCATTTTCCCAGCTGGAGATAGCTAAAGCCGAGGGTTACGATGATATTAAAATCACCGGTCCTCGACTCGATATGGATACTGATTTCAAAACGTGGATCGGTGTCATCTACGCGTTCAGCAAATACGGCTTGTCTTCAAACACCATCCAGTTATCGTTTCAGGAGTTCGCTAAAGCCTGTGGTTTCCCCTCAAAACGTCTGGATGCGAAACTGCGTTTAACCATTCATGAATCACTTGGCCGCTTGCGTAACAAGGGTATCGCTTTTAAGCGCGGTAAAGATGCTAAAGGTGGCTACCAGACTGGTCTGTTGAAGGTCGGACGTTTCGATGCTGACCTCGATCTGATCGAGCTGGAAGCCGACTCGAAGCTGTGGGAGCTGTTCCAGCTTGATTATCGTGTCCTGTTGCAGCACCACGCCTTGCGCGCCCTTCCGAAGAAAGAAGCTGCGCAAGCCATTTACACTTTCATCGAAAGCCTTCCGCAGAACCCGTTGCCGCTATCGTTCGCGCGAATCCGCGAGCGCCTGGCTTTGCAGTCAGCTGTTGGCGAACAAAACCGTATCATTAAGAAAGCGATAGAACAGCTTAAAACAATCGGTTATCTCGACTGTTCAATTGAGAAGAAAGGCCGGGAAAGTTTTGTAATCGTCCATTCTCGCAATCCAAAGCTGAAACTTCCCGAATAAGTGTGTGCTGGAGGGCAGCTGCATTTGAAAAATGTGCGCTGCCGGGAATGCCTGTCCATTTTCCTGTTTTTGGTGTGCGCTGGAGGGCTGCGCCCCGCAGTTTGCCCAGACTTTCCCTCCAGCACACATCTAACCATCCGGTTTTCCCTCCAGCGCACATCTAATCTTCTGTCTTTCCCTTCAGCGCACATATTTGATACCTGCGGTCCCTCCACAACACATAATTTAATGCGACTTCCCTCTATCGCATATTCTGGGCCTTCATCATCCCTCCAGCACACATCGAATAGCCCCTTCGCTATTTCATAACGTGCAATAAATAACGCACATATCAAAAAAAGTTGCACGTAACAGAATCACACGTACAATTCACTTATACGAAACGATAAGGAGATGATGATGAAACGCGATTACGGCGGTGTCGGCACCATAGCTCTTCGTGCAAGCGCATTGCTGAAGGCCATGAGCCAGGATATCGAAGATCAGCGCAAAGAGTTCAATCAGACCGAGTATTATCAGACGTTTACTCGTAACGCTGTGGCAAAGTTGCCGAAGCTGAGCCGCCGCATTGTGGAGCAGGCCATCAAAGAGATGGAAGATGATGGGTACCAGTTCAACAAGAAACAGGTCGGTAACGTTGAACAGTACGCGCTCACCATCCAGAACGTCATTGATATCTATGCCCACCGCAAGATTCCCAAATATCGCGACATTCACAAATCGCCTTACGTTATTTTTGTCGTAAACCTGAAAGGTGGCGTATCCAAAACGGTTTCCACAGTCACGTTGGCGCACGCGCTGCGTGTGCATCAGGATTTACTGCGTCACGACCTGCGCATTCTGGTTATTGACCTTGACCCGCAGGCATCCAGCACAATGTTCCTCGACCATACTCACAGTATTGGCTCCATTCTGGAAACAGCCGCGCAGGCGATGCTGAACGACCTGGACGCGGAGACGCTACGCAAAGAGGTGATTCGTCCGACCATCGTTCCTGGCGTAGACGTGATTCCAGCCTCTATCGACGATGGTTTTGTTGCCAGCCAATGGAAAGAGCTGGTTGAAGAGCATCTTCCTGGACAAAATCAGTACGAAATCCTTCGACGCAATATCATTGATCGTGTTGCTGACGATTATGACTTTATCTTTATCGATACCGGTCCGCACCTGGATCCGTTCCTGCTTAACGGTCTGGCGGCAAGCGATCTGTTGCTTACCCCTACCCCACCAGCCCAGGTTGACTTCCACTCAACTCTGAAATATCTCACCCGTCTGCCAGAAATGCTGGAGCAACTGGAGGAGGAAGGCGTAGAGCCGCGTTTAAGCGCCAGCATTGGTTTTATGTCGAAGATGACCGGCAAGCGCGACCACGAGACATCACACAGCCTTGCGCGCGAGGTTTACGCCAGCAACATTCTGGACTCTTCTCTGCCTCGCCTGGATGGCTTCGAGCGATGCGGCGAGTCTTTCGACACCGTAATCAGTGCCAACCCGCAATCATATCCAGGCAGTGCTGAGGCACTGAAGAAGGCACGAACCGAGGCCGAGCGTTTCACTAAGGCTGTGTTTGATCGGATTGAGTTTGTCAGGGGTGAGTCGGCATGAAGAAAATAGTTTCCCGTGGACGAGTGCTGGGCAAGAATAGCTCCGAGTTTGCTCGCATGCTTGAAGGCAGTGAAGGCACCAAAACCTTTACCCTAAAATCTGGCCGCCAGGCTAAATTTTTGCTTACCGTTGTGCTGAGTGGTGAGATTGAGTCGCGCACGTTCGTTGACCCGGCAGTTAACGGCCGCGATCAGTCTCTGCTTACTCCTGAGTCGGTAAGCGATATTTCCCGCACCATTAAATTGCAACAGTTCTTCCCGGCTATCGGTCGTATGGTTGGGGAGCGCATTGAGGTATTGGACGGATCACGCCGCCGCGCTGCGTGTATCTTCAATGAAACGAAATTTGAGATTCTGGTGACAAAAGATGAGATCAGCCTGGCGGATGCCCGCCAGCTGGCCATTGATATCCAGACAGCCCGCGAACACACCCTGCGCGAGCTGGGTAAACGCTTCGAGGTTATGTACGGCAAGAATATGACCAAAGAAGAGATCGCCCGAGCTGAGAACATCTCAAAGGCTAAAGTGACGCGAGCTTTCCAGGCTGCGGCAGTGCCGGATGAGATGATTGCTGTCTTCCCTGTTGCCAGCGATCTCGCCCTGCCTGATTACCAGTTGCTGCTCCAGATCTCCGAAGATGCTAACGCTAAAAACGTACCGATTGGAGAACTGGTTGATACGGTGCGCGAGCGAATTGCAGAGACTGAGGGCGCGAAAGAGGATAAAGCGAAGATACTGGCTATCTTCAAAGCGGAAAGCAAAAGCCTGAAACCTGCGCCGGTTAAATCTGTAGTGGTAGAGAAGCTGCGAGATTTCTCTGACCGACGCCAGTACGCACGAAAGAAGACCGATCCGAAAAAACGAGTAGTCGCCTACGAGTTCTCCAGACTCCCATCTGAAGTGCAAACTGAAATTGACGAAGCAATAAAAAAAATCATTGAGAAAATGTCCGCAGGAAAATAAACCTGCTGGTGGGAGGTGGTGTTAGCCCCTCCCCTTCCTAAAATGTCCCGCGCCAATTTCATTTCTAACATCATGATTTAAATATATTTTTTAGAAAAATTTCAGACTGAAATTCCCACGATTTAACGCCTGCTTTCACCGTCCGCTTCCCCGCATAAAAAATTTAAAAAATTACTTTTCGCGAGAAAGTCAACAAGTGACTTTCAATAAAATCTCTTCCGAAAAGGGATTCACACAAGTGCCTTGTGTTTAAGGAAGAGTAACTTGAGTAACTTACGCGAATACCAGAATCGTATTGCAGATATCGCAAAACGCTCTAAAGCCGTTCTTGGCTGGGCAAGTACAGCACAGTTCGGTACTGATAACCAATTCATCAAAGATGATGCCGCGCGTGCCGCATCTATCCTTGAAGCTGCACGCAAAGACCCGATTTTTGCGGGTATTTCTGATAATGCCACCGCTCAAATTGCTACCGCATGGGCAAGTGCACTGGCTGACTATGCCGCAACACATAAATCTATGCCGCGTCCGGAAATTCTGGCCTCCTGCCACCAGACGCTGGAAAACTGCCTGATTGAGTCCACCCGCAATAGCATGGACTCCACCAATAAAGCGATGCTGGAATCAGTCGCGGCAGAGATGATGAGTGTTTCTGACGGTGTTATGCGTCTGCCTTTATTCCTGGCGATGATCCTGCCTGTTCAGTTGGGGGCAGCTACCGCTGATGCGTGTACCTTCATTCCGGTTACGCGTGACCAGTCCGACATCTACGAAGTCTTTAACGTGGCGGGTTCTTCTTTTGGTTCTTATGCTGCTGGTGATGTTCTGGACATGCAGTCCGTTGGTGTGTACAGCCAGTTACGCCGCCGCTATGTGCTGGTGGCAAGCTCCGATGGCACCAGCAAAACCGCAACCTTCAAGATGGAAGACTTCGAAGGCCAGAATGTCCCAATTCGCAAAGGTCGCACTAACATCTACGTTAACCGTATTAAGTCTGTTGTTGATAACGGCTCCGGCAGCCTACTTCACTCGTTTACTAATGCTGCTGGGGAGCAAATCACTGTTACCTGCTCTCTGAACTACAACATTGGTCAGATTGCCCTGTCGTTCTCCAAAGCGCCGGATAAAGGCACTGAGATCGCAATTGAGACGGAAATCAATATTGAAGCCGCTCCTGAGCTTATCCCGCTGATCAACCACGAAATGAAGAAATACACCTTGTTCCCAAGCCAGTTCGTTATCGCGGCTGAGCACACGGTACAGGCGGCGTATGAAGCACAGCGTGAGTTTGGTCTGGACCTGGGTTCCCTACAGTTCCGCACCCTGAAGGAATACCTGTCTCATGAACAGGATATGCTGCGTCTTCGCATCATGATCTGGCGTACTCTTGCGACCGACTCCTTTGACATCGCTCTGCCGGTTAACCAATCCTTTGATGTATGGGCAACCATCATTCGCGGCAAATTCCAGACTGTATATCGCGACATTATTGAGCGCGTTAAATCTTCTGGTGCGATGGGGATGTTTGCTGGTGCTGATGCAGCATCTTTCTTCAAACAGCTTCCGAAGGATTTCTTCCAGCCAGCTGAAGACTATACCCAGACTCCGTACGTTCACTTCATCGGCACCCTGTTCGGTAACGTGAAGGTGTACGAAGTACCTGAGGGTATTTGCACGAACCTGACCGCCGAAGGTATCCAGTTCAGCCCGATGGATGTGCTGTGCTACGTCCGTGATGAAAATCCGGGCAAGGCAGGCTTCGTGACTGGTGATGCGGTCCCAGCTATCCCATTCCAGCATCCGACCACCCCGGCACTGGTCAACCGAACCACTCTGTGGGGTTCTGCTATCAACGATATGCATCCACGCAACGGTGCTGACTACTTCACCCGTGTAACTCTGACTATGGCCAAAAATGGCGGAATTAACTTCCTGACCGGTAACACGATTGATGCTGGTGACTCTGAGTAATCAGGGGAAGCTCTCCGTTTAACATAGCGCCCCCGCGGGGGCGCATAACAGGAAAAGTTATGTCTCAATATTCAATTCAACAGTCATTAGGTAATGCATCCGGCGTCGCGGTTAGCCCGATCAATGCCGATGCGACGTTATCTACCGGTGTGGCATTAAATAGCAGCTTATGGGCTGGTATTGGCGTATTTGCGCGTGGCAAGCCGTTTACTGTTCTCGCTGTTACTGAGTCCAATTACGAAGATGTTCTCGGCGAACCGCTGAAACCGTCTTCCGGCTCACAGTTCGAATCAATTCGTCATGTGTACGAAGCTATTCAGCAAACGTCTGGTTACGTTGTTCGTGCTGTTCCGGATGATGCGAAGTTCCCGATTATCATGTTCGATGAATCAGGCGAACCGGCTTACAGCGCGTTGCCATACGGTTCTGAAATTGAACTTGATAGCGGCGAAGCCTTTGCGATCTACGTTGATGACGGCGACCCATGCGTTTCACCTACGCGTGAGTTAACCATCGAAACGGCAGCTGCGGACAGCGCAGGTAATGAACGCTTCCTCCTGAAACTGACCCAGACGACTTCGCTCGGTGTGGTTACGACCCTGGAGACACATATTGTATCTTTGGCGGAAGAAGCGAAAGATGATATGGGCCGATTGTGTTATCTGCCTACGGCTCTGGAAGCCCGTTCTAAATATCTGCGCGCGGTTGTTAATGAAGAGCTGATTTCGACCGCGAAAGTAACAAATAAAAAATCACTGGCGTTCACTGGCGGTACCAACGGCGATCAGTCGAAAATCTCCACCGAAGCCTACCTGCGTGCGGTTAAGGTGCTGAACAATGCGCCGTACATGTACACCGCTGTTCTCGGCCTGGGTTGCTATGACAATGCGGCGATCACCGCGTTAGGTAATATCTGTTCTGATCGCCTGATTGATGGCTTCTTTGATGTCAAACCGACATTGACGTATACGGAAGCGCTCTCTGCTGTTGAAGATACCGGTTTACTTGGTACCGATTATGTAAGCTGTGCTTTCTATCACTACCCGTTCTCCTGCAAAGACAAATGGACCCAATCCCGTGTGGTCTTCGGTTTGTCTGGCACGGCGTATGCGGCAAAAGCCCGTGGCGTTAAGAAAAATTCCGATGTCGGCGGTTGGCATTACTCACCGGCTGGTGAAGAACGTGCCGTCATTGCTCGTGCATCAATTCAACCGCTGTATCCGGAAGATACCCCGGACGAAGAAGCAATGGTTAAGGGCCGTCTGAATAAAGTATCTGTGGGCACCTCTGGCCAGATGATCATCGACGACGCTCTAACTTGCTGCACGCAGGATAACTATCTGCACTTCCAGCACGTCCCATCCCTGATGAACGCAATCAGCCGTTTCTTTGTCCAGTTAGCCAGACAGATGAAGCATAGCCCGGACGGCATTACTGCGGCTGGCCTGACTAAAGGGATGACCAAACTTTTAGATCGCTTTGTTGCCTCCGGCGCTCTGGTGGCTCCTCGTGATCCGGATGCTGACGGTACAGAACCGTATGTGCTGAAAGTTACGCAGGCGGAATTCGATAAATGGGAAGTGGTCTGGGCCTGCTGCCCGACAGGTGTAGCCCGTCGTATCCAGGGCGTACCGCTGCTTATTAAGTAAGGGAATACAATGAGCAAAAACTTTTTTCAATCCGGGGCATTTTTGGGGAATGAATTGTCCCGTTTCGCTTTGAACGCTGATCCGGTTCAGTTGATGGAATCTGCCCGTGCAAGTGCCCAACCGCCAACCGAACCGGTGATTAATAATAATCCGGAACCGGCGGCACAGATTAACGAGAACGTTCAATCTGACCCGGCACCTGAGCAAATCCTGGAAGGAAAAGATGGTAAAGAATGGACCGTCGAACAGGCGCACAAGATGATTCTGGAAGCTGCAAATCGAAGTGCTATGCAGAATGCGTTGAGTAATGCGGCCGATGCCGTTTTCGCCTGGGCTGATAGCGGTGATCTGACTTTCGACTCCCTTGATGGTTTCGTTCAGGCTATTGCTGGTATCTCTGACGACGACACCGAAGTTACAGAAGAACAGGACGATGCCTATAACGAAGCATGGGCAAATGTTGCTGACTTCCTCGCAGCATGCGGTGTAGATGATGACCTGATCGAAGCACTGGCCGACGATGAAGACGACGACGCAGCTGCTGATGTTGGTTCCGCTATCGCTGGTTTGGATAGCGACGACCGCGACGAACTGGAAGCGGCGTTTGTTGTTGCTGGCACTTCTGATGAAATGCTGACTGAAGCATTTAAGAAGGTTGTTCGTAACGGTGAGATCAAGCTCATCCGTAAACGTCTGCGTAAAAAACGTCTGACTGCGGCTCAAAAATCGGCGCTGAAAAAAGCGCGTCGTAAAGCCCAGACCGGCGCGGCAAAACTGGCCCGCAAAAAGTCAATGAAACTGCGCCGTAAGCGCCTCGGCTAAAGGAGGAGGCCGGAGAACTCCGGCCTTTAACTTGAATGGTACCTATACCTTTTGGGGTTTACAGCCAGGCTGACGGTGTATCGCCATTTCTGAAAGTTACTTTAACGAACTCTCAGTACCAGGTTACCGGATATATCAGCCAGGGGGCGGCAATGAATCTGGCCCAGAATTGGGAAGCGCCGTTTACCGGTATGTCTATGGGTTCTGTTGCTGGTGCCTTCAGTGGTTTTGCGCAGGTTGGTACTGAAACAACGTCAGTTGCCCGTTGGAACAGCTTAATGGTTTGGGAAGGGGGGACACCGCCGACTTTCACGCTGCCAGTAACTTTCATTGCTTTGTTTAACCCATATACGGAAGTTTCAGGTGCTATCGCCGCGTTGTCAGCAATGATTAGCCCGGAACTTAAAGACGCCAGTATTGGTGGTCGAATCCCGGAGCGTGTGACGCTAAACATTGGTCGCCGGATCAACATCATTGATGTCGCTATCCAGGACCTTAGTTTCGATCTCGATGCCCCCAGGGATAGTAATGGGCATTTCCTGAAAAACACCGTCAACCTCCAGTTGACCGGTTCTTCGATATATAACAGCTCCGATATTATTCGGGCGTTCCAGTAAAAGGATTTTATATGGGACACAATAACACTAAGGGAAACCGTAAATTTATTAAGGGCCGCTATACTGCCAACGCGGCCAAAGGCGAACGACTCGTATCTTCTGAATTCCAGCTCACTTTTGCAGGCCATGAAGATATCAGCGTACTGGTCCGCTCGTCGCAGATCCCTGAAATGACCCGCGAGGATGTGGAGGACTATGGTCCGAATGGTGTGAAGTTCAACCAGCACGGTCCAATCCGTAACTCCGGGGAAATCCAGGTCCAGTGCGTGGAGACTATCGAAGGCGATATTCTTCAGTTCATTAAAGATCGCATTGCGGCGAAGGACTATGTTGATATCACGATGGCTGCGACCCCTGAATCCAAATCTTCCGGGGTTAACGCCGTGACAAAAGCTGCTACAACAATTGAAATGTTGGACTGCAAGATCTACTGTGATGCAATCGACTTTAGTACCGAAGATGTGACTGCCGCTGTGCGCCCGTCACTTCGTATCGTCTACAACTGGATTGAGTGGGATTAAGAGTCATCCCTTGTATTTTAAAGCTCCTTCGGGAGCTTTTTTTATAACTATTTTATATAAGAATGCATCGATAACATTGTCTTGAGTTTTATGTTAGATTATTAATGTTCTAATAAACTACAATTATTGAGGTAGATGTTTGTGCCTGTACTGTTAAAGGGGGACTCTAAAATGGCTGTGATTCCAATGTCGTACTCCCCGGGTACTGTCGCTCGTCGATTTTCGATCCTGGACGGAGTTACCATCCAGGGTGTGCTTTACCAGGTTATATGGGATTCCAAAACCCCATTTGCAGCTGTAATAGAGGCTGCGCCTTCTGTTATCGATGGTGATATGCGCCATAAGGTTGTCGCTACTCTTGAACTTCAACGTCGCCCGCAGCTTGAAGGCGTACTTGTAAGGAAGTTCTGGGAGGATAGCGATGTTGCCCAGATTGAAGGTATCGTGGTTGATGGAACCGTCCGGGATGTCGGTTTAGCTACTTTTGTTTACGAAACCGTAGCCTCAAAAGCTGGTGTTGTTTTGCTCAGTGATAATGAGCAATACGAAGGTGGAAAAGCTCTTTGGCAACACATCGCCCGTCGCTCTTCCGAGCTAAAAGTGTTTATCCTCGACACCGATGCCGCTCAGTATTACCCGTTTGACGGCGAACGTGTTTGCTATGACGGGGTAAGTATTCCTGAATCCGAGATATGGAGTGAACACCCAGATAGAAGTAAGCATGGGGTTGTTCTGGTCGCTGAATCCATAATTGGAAAGGCGGCATAGCAGTAAAAAATTCCTTGCTCCTAAAAAGGGGAGAGGGCTAATCTACGTATGCTAAGCATAGATATGGCCTCAGATTAATGTTAAGCGTCTTGCAGGACGCGTAATGTTATCTGGGGCTTTCTTCTATCTGCTTGTCGGGTAGTGCCTGAAGCAGATAGCCTCAAGCACCCGCAGCGATTGTATCAATGTCTGGCTTTTTTTCTATATAAATCACCTGGAATGGTGAATATCCACATCAGAAGAAACGTTGCAGCAAACATGATCCCTAATGGCCAGACCGCGCCAAAGAAAATCCATACTAAGATTTCCTCTGCTCGTTCTTTGCGGTCGATATCGACAAGCATTTTTCGGCTGATCATGTATACACAGAAGCCAATGCAAACATATCCTGTAAAAGCGATCGCTAACTGTAAAAAATCAGATTGCATCTCCGATCTCAACTGAAAACGCCAGGTGACTCCAGATTAGAGCAATCTATCACCCTCTGAATCCCGCCGGTATACCCCATTGTTCGTTATCTTTATTTTTGGCTAAAACCGCATTAAGAGCTTCGTTTACCGTCATGCAATGCGGTAGGTTATCGAAGTTTGATA
This sequence comes from Escherichia sp. E10V5, assembly GCF_004212315.1. NCBI lineage: Bacteria > Pseudomonadati > Pseudomonadota > Gammaproteobacteria > Enterobacterales > Enterobacteriaceae > Escherichia > Escherichia sp. E10V5. The sequence goes on along the minus strand of NZ_RHJM01000047.1, from coordinate 40,906 downwards.
TCCCGCCAATATCAGGCGAACGCTTGTTCTTCAGGTAAGCATATTTCCGCGCAGCCGCCTCTACTTTCTGCTTGAACTCATGTTTTTGAGCGCGTTTTTTGGATAACCGCAGATTGTCAGCCTTTGCTTTTGCCTCAGCGATCCATGAAGTCAATTTTTTGAGTCTGGTCGTTCCGGCACCGCCGGAAACTGATCTTTTTGTTTTTTTAACTTGTGACTTCTTATTCTTTATTGCCACGTCATCCTGACAGGGGGAGGGGGTATCATTTTGACATGGGGGTGTGGATAAAAAATCAAATAAAGCCAATGTCTTAGCGAGAACAGCTTTAACCTTGGTTGCGGCTGAAGAGATCTTTAATTTGCTTTCAGTCAGCGCGTTTTTAGCTTGTTGTGCGAAGGCCAAAAAGGATGGTGTAAACCGGTACAGGTTAGCACGGCGTTCACGGTGATCGCCGATAACAATCTCTACAGACAGGATTCCTTTGTTTACAGCTTCACGGAATGCACGAACGACGGTTGATTGGCTATAACCTGTTTCTGCCGCGATCAGGCGGTGAGGCTTATGAATGAAGTATTCACTGGTTGTTGCCGCGAGATTTGCACATTGCGACAGGATATGCCCGGCGCTACGGGATAGACCGGAGTGTGTTACAAAGCAGGCCAATTCATAGCCAGAAAAAGTAAAATCGCTCATCGTTATACAGCTCAGGAAAGTGACTTTAGCTAGCATTACAATGCTGGTGGTTCTTACTACGTCTGTTAGTGCGTTGCCGCGACAGGTACCAGCACACCAGCATCAAGCAATCGCTTCATCAGCCACTGCTGACCTTTGCCGGTTATACGAGTCGTGAAAGAAATCCTGCTTCCGTTGCTTGTATCGATCACGGTTTCTTTGAGGGTGAAGTACCCACGAGAGATGTATTCTTGTTTGGGGACGTTCCTGCGTTCACCGGTTGCGATCAGAATTCCGTTATCACGCAACCAGGTGAAGAGATAGTTTTGGCCCAGGCCGAGCACTTTGGCATAGTTGCCTATTAGAACCCCGCTGGCGGTAGCAACGCGTTCGGCGAATTCGACTTTAGGGGCATCCATAAGCATTTTTTGCTCCAGGCGTTGCTTTTGCTCTGCCAGGTCGGCTGCCAAACGGAGTGCTTCAGGGAGACTCTGCGGAATAGCTGGTTGTAATCTTCCGGCTCGATAGTCGATAAATGTCTGGTTTACCTTCAGCCGAAACGCGGGAGAAATCCAGCCTGCGTACTCCACAGCGAGCAATTCATGGGCAAAAGTGCCGCCGCCACGGCCTTCGAACGAAACTATGCAATTCTGCATAGTTTCTTTTTCAAGCTCTTCAATGAGCTGTTTGGCTGACAGCGTTCTTAGCCATTGAGCTGGCGCTTTATGGGCACCGAGTCCGCTCGCTCTGTGTAGAGCATTAAGGTTGTAACGGCCAGCGCGGTCGGTCGTAATTTCAACACCACAAATAACAGGTAGAGTGGTTGAAGGATCGACATTTTGATGAAGGTTTGATATATTCATATCCGCATTGAATGTTTGTTGCATTTTTTCTCCAAATTTGCATCAACCTTCAATCACCAGCTCGAAATGGTGATTCTTTGCACTTAGAAAACGAAATTTATTAGAGCAAATTTTTCTAACTCGATCCAGATCGGGTTGGTCGAACTGCTCAGAAACCTGCCAGTTCGCTGGCAGGTTTTTTCTTTTGTTAACCTATTGCTACTGGTTTTAACAAACCAGTAGCAAGTAGCTTACGAGTTAACCACTGCTGGCCTTTACCCGTTAATTGGGGCGTCAGCCGTATCTGGTAGCCATTTTCATCATCCAGCACCACTTCTTTCACCGTGAAATACCCGGCGTTGATGTACTGTTGGCGCGGTACGTTTTTGCGCGCACCAAAAGCCATGAGAATGCCGTTCTGGCGCAACCATGAGAAAAGGGCGTTTTGCTTCAGTCCAACGACCTTTGCAAAGTTCCCGATCAGGATTCCATTAGCCACTGATACCCGGTCGGCAAAATCGACTTTAGGGGCTGCGGCCACCAGCTGTTGTTCCAGCTGCATTTTCTGTTCTGCCAACTCGGCAGCCAGGCGTAGGGCTTCTGGTAATGTTTGGGGGATCGATGGGGTAGGGGAGTTTGCCTGCTGCAATTCTTCCAGTTTGTCGATCAGCGAACGGCGGACAGCTTTTGATTCGCGCGCGGCGACTCGCAGGGCTTGTTTGTAGGTCATGGTTATGACAAGCATTGATGTTTTGTTCATTTTTTCCACTACACTTTTTGTGTAGTGCTCACCATCAAGCTCATCGAGTATTTTTTCGATGAATTTGTTGTTCCGAACCTCTGGTTCCCCACATAACTTACGCGCTTCATTGACCATCTTTAACAGTGTCAGGCTGTCGATTGTGTCTCCGGTGTTGGGGATAATATTCACGGCTGGTGCTGGCGTAGCTGACGTAACAGGTGCTGGTTTTTCAACATTCAAATTATTACCGGTCATTCTATGTGCCTCCTTTCTCATTTCTGCTGCCACTGTTGCGTAACGTAGACGTCCTTGTTCAATCAAATAATCCCTGATCTCGGCTATCAGTAGCCTGTTGATCACAGCCTTATCTGTTCGGGTATAAAAACGCCTGGTTATCATGAAGTAGTTGGCAATTGCGCCGGGGATCTCCCGTGTCGGCATACAGGCAGTATGCAGGGCGACCGCTTCGGCTATTTCATTCCGGGTGACGAGAGGTTTTTTCATAAAACCCCCTGAACGTCGGCAGAGAAGGGGAGGTTCCAGTAACTAAGTGAATTGCGCGAGTTAGTCGAAAAACGGGCAGTAAAAATGCAGGGGCCATCAGGCAATTGAGAGCGTGCTTCGTCTTCTGTTGCTGCGATAACGAAGTGATAGTGGTGTTTTTTACAGGAATAGAAACGCCAGATGAATTCTTGGCGTGCGCAAGGATTGGCATTAACCATAGTTACGGCCTCGTAAGTTGATAAACAACCTGCGACCCGCTGTCAAACAGGTGGCAGGACGTGACAGGGTTGACAGACTGGCACTTACGAAACCAGCAGGCCGAAGCCTCCCCATCACGCCCCACCATAATTCGGGCGTAACGTGGTTTTACGGACACAAAAATACCGCAATATCGGAAATGTGCGGTTGTCCGCGTAAGTTTTCAGGCTGTCAAACCTGGTCGCAGAATTTGCTACGACGGCGGAACTATAAGCCTGAACGATTAAAAGGTCAATATGATGCGAAAAGATAGCATTCGCGACTTAAAAATACAAATTTATTAGAGCATTATCTGTTTAATAAATACACAAATGGATCTAATAACCTCTTTTTTTTAAAGGCGAAAATATGTACCCTAAATGAGTTATCCGGTGCGCCGTAAAACCCCGTCCTTCAGGGTGGGGATATAAGGCGCGGTTCTCCACCTAACTGTTTTTGTTTAAAATAGTGGGATGAAACGACTACAAGCATTTAAATTCCAGTTAAGACAAGATGGTCAACAGGAGCGTCAAATGAGGCGCTTTGCCGGAGCATGTCATGAGGATGGCTATACAATTAATTTTTCTTGTGATGCTGGTGCAAGGGATGGTTCTGAAGACCATATCGCTGGAAGAAATTTGTATGTAAGCGGAGGAAAAGAGAATGCCGATTTTTCTACACGCGACACAATTTCTCGTAAAGCAGATGTAATTACTTTAATTGTTGGTTCGGATAGTTTTAATATTGGCACGCAAAACACTTCTCCTAATCGTAGGGAATGGTATTCTTTTTGGAAGTCAGCGTCAGCCACAAAAGAAAAAAACATGGATGTATATATCGGATCGCGTCGAATTACATCATTCTCTCTTGATGGCATTTCAAGTATTTACAAGGAAGCTAAAAATGATGGGTGTTTAAAGCAAGATGACGGTGAATAAAGTGAAGGACATTAAAAAACTTGCTCTTGGCTCAGTAAGCGATCTTTATAATAAAGATTCAAATATTACTTGGCGTGATGATTTAAATAAAATCAAAATGCCCGAATATAAATCGGTAAGTGATTTATTAAAATCAGATTATGCTTCTAATAATTTGGTTAGACAGTTGGCGGAACTGCAAAAAAACGCAATCATTCCATCGTATAAAGAACATATGGCAAACTTGCAAAAACAGTTAAGAATAGGACAGCTAGCTCAAGAACAAATAGCAAGATTTAATTTGCAATCCATAGTTAGTGATTCTATTCGAAAACAGTTTGAGAATATGCCGAAACTGGCAGGAATAGGCAACGAGTTTCGTAAACATATTGATATTTTACAGAAACAGGCTCAGGCTTTTTCCACTCATGATGCAAATAAACACATTCAAATGCTAAGGAAACAGGCCGAAATAGCTATGCCGTTACGAAACCAGTTCGAGATGCTTAATAAGCAAGCTGGCTTGAATAACATGCAAGCAATGCTTAATGAATTGCGGAAAAATGTAACTCACAAGATAGATTTAAACAATGAAATAAAAGAATTATTAAATCAATATACTCAAGCACAAAAGGCTTCATTTCATCAAATAATGGAGCAAGGTCTTTCAACAATTGCACAGGCTTATATCGAAGGTGCCATTGAAACATCACACACTGAAAGTGATGCTCAAGACAAAGGATTAAATAAATCTAGTTCGACGTTTATTGATTCATTTAAGGCGCTTCCTTCTCCTGTTCAGACTTTTCTTCTGTGGATTTTGTGTCAAGTATTTCTTGGCGCTATAACTGATTATGCGAAAGAAAAAACATTATCGCAAATTTACGGGATGGAATCATATATTCTATCCCTAAATGAGGATAAGCCAATATCTAAGCAAAAGCTAACACAAGAAAATAAAGATATTCAGTGGGAGGATCTTAATAATTTTAGAGCTATAACAGGTGATAATGTAAGATTACATGTCAGTCCTTCTTTAAATAGTGAAGTGATAGAGTGCATTGGTAAAAATACAATTGTTGCTATTTTAGATAAAAAAGATCGCCAATGGCTTTTCGTGCAGGTTAAATCAGGGGACGAGTTTATTACTGGATGGATTACACGAACATACACAAAGCCTCTTAAAGCTTGAATTTTATCTCAGCATCTTCGGGCTGGGTGTTGATGACGATATGCTACTTGAAGCTCTTGAGTTTTTTAACGCAGCATCTGAAATGTGTAGACTGACCGGTAACAAATGATAACTCGTAGAATCGGTTAACACACCAGATTCTACGAGGTGTCAATGACACAACGACAATTACTCGAAGACGTCAAATCCCTCTTGGGTCAATGGTTGGAGATTCTTGGTGGTATGCCTTTTGGCAGGATGCAGCAGATTCAAATGCTAATGTGATTGATGCTTATGTTGATAATGAAAAAATTGCCACATTCCCTCTTTCTGGGCTAAGTAAGTTATATCAACAAGCCAAAAACGATGGATGCTTAAAGCCCGGCGATTGATTTTTTTATTGCAAATTTAACGTAACCCATAAAGCGATTATGGGTTACAAAATATTAAGAAGTTATGTTAAAACAGTCTGTTTCTTCAAAGCAATGGGTCAGGTTATTAATCACAGGTTCTCCTTTCTCGTGTCTGAGAATAAGAGAGCCTCCATTAGTAGACCATTTGTCTGAAACAGCGACAAAATTACAGAAGCAGCTACTCCCTGAAATTTCTCTTGCAATTCTTATAAAATGAAATGCTCTAACTTCGAGACCTGGAACAATTTGTCCAAGACATTCTCTCATTGAATCTTCATCAAAGTCCCCATTTATTATTCCTGAACAGATAAATTCATAATAATTAAGAACGAAGAACATATCATTACCTGCTGATATGTATTCATCATGGACCTTTTTATTTTTTAAATCTTTATCATTTGGGACAAGTCTTTGTTTGGCAATAATTTCATTTATGGTTTTTCTAAGCCCGAACGTATTCGCTACCGATGAAACTTTCTTGTGAAATAATTCACTGTTTCTTTGATTCATTAGTGTATTTAAGGTGTGTGATTTTCTTGCGGCTACTTTACTCACAGTAGCCTGAACCCACCACCCAGAACCAAGTAGCACAGAACTTATAAGTAAAGCAATTGTGGATTGGTATACATCACCATATAAATAATATAAGATAAACACACTATATAGTGTTACACCAAAGATTAAAGCTATAATGGTAATCCCATCGTTTGTTTCTGGGTATTTCTTTGCTATCTTTTCCTTTATCGTTATGCTGATAAATACGGAGAAGAACGCAAACATTAAGAATGGTAAAACTTCATTGAGAGAAAAAGATAATATTTTCTTGATAAGATCTTCTCGCGATTCAAATATCATGAAAAAAAGTAATGAGAGAAAAAAAGTTAAGTGAGTATATTTATGTTTTATGTATTTCTGTAAAGAATGCATTTTAAATCCTAAAAAATACGCCCATTAAAGGGCGTTTTATTGTTTTACTCAAAACAACCTGACTCAAAGCAACCTGATTGTGTGATAACCATATGATACTCCTCATTCCATCTACACTACCTACTCTAACTTAATGATACCATATTACTCCCAGACGGCAATATTCCCACTCAATGGACAAATGACAACTCGTAGAATCGGTTAACAAACCAGATTCTACGAGGTTTCAATGACACCACGACAATTACTCGAAGACGTCAAATCCCGCTTCACACCTTTGATTGCGGATGAACCTGCCTTACTGGAATCCCTGCTAAGAAAAGCATTGGGAACCTACCAGGATAGGGCTGGGCACATCAAGCGGATACGCTTCACTGATCAGACCTTTAAATCACTTGCTTGCCCAGCTGATTTTCTTGCGCTCGTATCGGTTACAGATCACACCGGCGATCTTGTCTACTCCGATGTTTACGATGGGAATATCGAGCTTGAAGATACTCATCGAGCGGTATACCCGCTGAATGTGTCATATCTGGCTAATTTACGTGATATGGATCTGGATAATGGGGAAGTGCCACCTGAAATCATTGGGTTACTTTCTGACTATCTGGAAGTGCTAATCGCTATACCTAACACTGATCGCCTGCGAAGAATATCTATCGCGGGGAAACTCGATGCCAGCAATTTATCCGACGAGAACACGCTGTATCAGCGAAAGCTGGATCTGGAAGAGAAAATGAGCGCAACAAGGGCAATTATCCCGGGAATTGTTCTTTTCTCATCCATGTTGAAGTGAGGGGGCTGATATGGGACTTAATGTTGCATCAGTAAAGTCTTATGTATCTTCGGCATTTACGACGACATTATTTGGCTCCGGCGTTGGTGAGCGGGAAGTCGGTAAGCTGACGTCAATCATCATGAACAAAATGCTGTTCGCGCAAGGATGGCAGTTCTCTGTCGAAGTTGATGGACTGGAGGGGGCAGACTTCTTTGCTAAAGACATTACCTACCACGATTACAGCATCGAATATGAAACGATTAAAATCGGCGGAGGGAATATTCTTCAGCCAACGGAGCGTTCGCCTGGGCAGATAACAATGATGGTCAGGGATACCGTTGATGGCCTCGTTTTGGACTGGTTTAAAACGGCAAAAAGTCGGGTGATCAATCCGGACGGTACCGGGAACATACCGTCTAAATATTTGCTCAATGTGCGTATTTATCGGTTGCTGTCTTCCGGTTTAACAAAACTGGAAAATGAGATGACGGTATTCCCGATCACTACCGGCGATGTCACCTATGCACGGGATCAGGTTACGGAATTTAAGTCATTCCCAATGACCTTCGCATTGCACAGCACGTTTAACCAATCCTCAAGTTCTTTGGCTTCCCTTCTGGGCTTTAGTTTTTCGCTTTAAATTAAGGAGCAAGGATGCTTTTACCCCTTTTCCCTCTACCATCGCGGCCAACTGAATTAATCCAGTTCCGTCAGCCAAATATTGCTGATGCGATGCGTTTCAACTCGATAACACCGGAGGAACAAGAACAGCAAACAACGGCGTATTTAAAAGCCTTGCTGGCTGAACCTGCGAAACATGATCCACTGAAATGGACGGCACAGGACCGGATTACCGCGTTATGGTGGATATTTACTGGCTCCCGCGAAACACCGATCGAGACATTTACCTACACCTGTAAACATTGCGGTAAAGAGCATTATTACGATTGCGATATGAATGCTCTGGCTGAAGATATCCAGGTCCTGGAAGTGGAACCGTTCATTGACGATATTGAGGTGTCTGTAGAGGGCGTGCCTTATCAATGGCGTATCGTGCCGCTTGATGGTTGGGCAATGGAAATGCTGGGGATGCGCCGTGCAGCATTGCCACCTGAAGACGACGCGGAATTCAAAGAAGCGATCGTTGATTTGCGTTTTTGGGAATTCGCTTATCAGTGTGAACTTTATAACGATGTTAGCGGTACTCGTGAAGAGCAGGCTGAGCGTCGTTATGAAACGATCAAACGGATGGCCATTGATACTGAATTTATGAAGCTGGCGGCACACATCCGGCTGGCTCATGAAAAGCTCGAACATGGTTTACCGTGCTACATCGATAAAGGCGAAATGCGACTTCGTCTCCCGCCGCACAAATGCCCAAACCAGGATACAAAGGAGTCCACAGAGGGTGCGTATACCCGTCTGTGGGTGCCCTTTCGGGCTACCGACTTCATTCCACAGGTGGGGATTGAAAAGCTATCAGACCTTAGTGTCCAACCTGGTTTTGTATGGGGGTATACCGATTCAGGACGCTGAAAGGCTCACTGAATCCTATGCGTTTTTCCTGTTGGAGAAACTGGAAGAAAAACTTAAACCGAAGCGGTAGGCGATAAGATCATGGAAAGAAAAAACGCCAACATTGACGATGTGATAAGGACGGTTGAAACCGCCAGCGCAAAAGAGCTGGAAGAGCTTGCAGGTATTCGGGAAGCTGTTGAAGATTTGAAAGGGGGGCGAGTTGCAACTGTTGATCCTGTCTCTCGCAGTGTGTCGGCATTAAATCGCACAATCGAACATTCCCAGCCAGACTTTGTGGCCAAAGCGCCATCAGTGGACCCTATTGTTGAGGCAATGAAACGGCTTAATTTAGGGGACGTTCCTCGTGTAGTTCAGGAGGATGTTGCTCTACAGGAACCGCAGGCCAAATCAACTACGCGAAAGGATAAAAAACGACGCAGGAAGGCTATAACAGAAGATGTAAAGGCGCAACGGACCGAAGCAGCCGAACACGCCCGCGAAATGTTTGGTCAAAAAGGCGGTACGCAAAAAAGCCAAAACCAACGCGATGCGCGTGGTCGTTTTATTGGAAAGTCAGGGAGTAAGGCCGCATCGGAAGATGCCCGTGCTGAACGCGCTGAAAAGGCCAGGCGCAAAGAGGATGATGAGCGTCTAAATGCTGAATCAGGTTTATTAAAAAAACTGTCAAAAGTAGCTGAAGGTATAGGTAACCCTTCAGAGACTCGTGCCGTCGATGCTTTAGGTTATGCCGTTGCTGACCCATTGTGGGCAGCGGGAAAAGAGCTTGGCGGGATATCAAAAGAAGTTGGCGGATCGCTTAATGGTGCCAGAAAGTCTATTGCTGATGTGATTCGTGGCAATGACGATAACAGCCGTAGAAAAGGTTTTTTTAGGCGTAAATCGCAAAGTAGTGCCGATGTCGTTCAGGTTAACACCCAAAAACGGACGGTTCAGGAACTTCAGGATCAGACCAGCGAAATTAAAGAGGGCAATGACAAGATTCTCCGCGCCCTTGAACAGATAGGCAAAAACACCGGGAAAAAGAAGGGCGGCTTGCTGTCCAAATTATTTAGCCTGTTAGGGAAGGGGGCCGGAGGCGTCGCGTCGTTATTAATGGGGCGTGGCATGCTGAAAAAAGCGGGAGCACTCGCTTTTGGCGCTCTGGGGGCAAAGAAACTCGTAGGAATGCTACGCGGTGGGGGCAAGAAGACTCTCGCCCATGAAGGCGGAGATTTGGCTGCCCGGGCAGCTGGTAAACTGGGGTTAAAGGCAGTTGGTAAAGGGGCGTTACGCGCAATTCCCCTAGTCGGCACAGTGGCTGGAGGTATTTATGATGCGGTAACCGGTTGGAATGATACAGAAGCGCAACGTCGAGCGTTTGGGCTTAAATCAGGACAAGATCCGTCATTCCAGCAAAAAGCCGCTTATACGTTAGCCAATGTTCTCGATATGGGGGGACTGGTATCTGGTATTAGCAGTGCTATTGGTGATGTTCTCAAATCACTTGGATTTGAGGATATCGGCAATATGTTGCAATCATTTTCGACGGAAAGTATTGCCCAGGCCATTGATAGTGGGATTACCAACTTAGAAACATATATTTCTAACATTGGCGACACCATTTCTACCAAGTTCGATGATTACACAGCAAAGATTGGTGATGCTGTTTCAGCATGGTTTAGCGATACATCTAATAAGTTGCTTGAAAAGCTGGATGCCATAAAAGACTTCTTTACTGTCGATAACCTGAAACAGGTTTTCAGTGATGCAATTGATAGTGCAATTGACTTCATTAAGAACCCAGGGAAACACATTAAAGAGGCGGCTGGTAATATTTGGGATGGGGTTAAAAATTTACCCGGTAAAGCATTAGATGCAGCGGTTGATGCCGTTAAAAATACCCCTGCGGCAATGATTGTATCAAAAATACCCAATCCGATCGGCGAGGCTAATGCAAAAGAAATCACTCCAGAGTTAAAAGCTCCGGTTAATAGCCACCAGGAGACATCTGATTCTAAAACTGAATCCGATGCCAAACAGACTAATATTGCTACCCGCGTGATAAATGCGGCACTGGACACGGCGAAAGATAGCAATAAAACAGTTAAAGAAACTGCCAATCAGATTATCAATGCAAATGCCGTAGAAACGGGCAATAGCGCGGTGCGGAAAATTGATACAGCTATTGGACAAAATAGCTCGTCATCATCGTCGCGTAATACCACCGGCACTAGGAATGACATTCAGAAAGCTGCTGATACCTACAATAATGGCAACTTAGATGTAAAAGTCGGAAGCCTTGGCGCTGAAGGTAAGGCAAATCTCGATAAGTTAGCTCCGTATTTTGCTGAACTAGAGAATAAATATGGTCTTCCTGAAGGCACTCTTTACGCGATTGCTGCAACTGAATCTGGTGGTAATCCGTACGCAAAATCCCAAACTGGTGCTCTAGGGATGTTTCAGTTCACGGGCATTGCTCGTGAAGAGACTGGCTTAGCTAAAGGTGAATCGTTTGATCCTGTGAAATCGGCAGAAGCTGCGGCTCTTCTCATGAGCAAGTATCTGAAGCAAGCCAATGGAGACTTAAACGAGGCCATCACTGCATATAACGCAGGGTTTGGCACTATTAATAAGTGGAAAAAAGGCACCGGTGACTTATCGAAGGAAAACCGCGAGTATGCGATCAAGGTCAATACTCATCGTGCTCGCTATTTAGGTGGTGAAATCTATACACCTGGAGCAGGAGCACAGGGTGGGGCGCAATCTGGAGTGATGGGACCACTGCCTGATAACGCCGTTATCGATCAGTCTACTGGCCTGGCGTTTACCCCTGGTGATAGCCCGTTTGAGAAAGACGGTCTGGTAGACAAAATCGGCAATGCTGTTGGCGTTAACGATCTGGTCAACAAATTTATGAATGGCCGGGGGATGCGTCGAGAAGTCGTCCAGGGAACCCTCGAAGAACGTGCACGAGGAAAGGGAACCGCAACGGCAGCTGGCAATGTGTATGTTGATACACCTATGCCAGTTGAAGAGGCGCGTCCGGTTGCTAACAACTCAAGTTACTTTGACCAGCTCGGCGCACAAATGGGGATAGATGGGCTGTTCGATAAAGTCCGCAACGCGCCGGGGATGCGGAAAAGTAATGCGCCTGAACCAGCCACCACGTCGCAAGTGACGACTGTCGCCAACGATTTGCAGCAACCAACTGGTCGTATGCAGATAGACGGGCAGGTTATTAGTGACCTAGGCGGTTCCGGTGCCAAGCCGACAATGCAGTTGGCTGATAATACCGTTTCACTTGATGGTGAAACGAAGCGGCTGTTTGCGCAGATGACCTCATTGCTTGCCAGGATTGAAGAGCACACCAAAGACTCGGCGAAAGGCCAGGGAACTGTCGTAAAGGTCAGCACGCCTCAGCCGGGCGTTATGCGCACGGTACCACTGTCAATTGATGATCCGTTGATGAATGACTACGCGAGAGTTGATTGATGGCCAACAATAACGAAATTGATCCTTTGCTGACGCTGGAGTTATCCGGCGTAAAAACGTATGAGTCCCAGGAGGAGGCCTGGGGCGCTCGTTTATATGAGTGGCTAAACACTTATCAGGGTGAGGTATACGGCGATCCGTCATGGGGCAATGTTTTACCGCAGTTTAAACACGAACCGACCAACTTGTCGCATGTTCAAATTGCGGTTGAGGCAATGCTATTGCAAAAACTGACGGTAGATTTACCCGACATACCGATTTCTGGCTTGTCAGTAGCCGAGGGGGATGCTTTTGATAAGTTGAAAATATCCATTCGTATCAGGGATATAACTATCACACAGGACGTGGTGCTATGAGTAAAACAACACCGACTAAAGACAGTATTCGCGCAGAGTTTGAAGAGCTTGTCGAGAAAGATTCATTCTGGTCGAAGTTTGTCGGCTCTCAATTTGTCTCGATGCTGACATTGTTTATTACCCAGATTGTATACAGGTGCTTTCAGTATGCCGATGCGGCGCTGGCTGAAGGCTTTATATCGACCGCGACGCGGCGTTCCTCTATCCTGGCAGCGGCAGAAACGAACAGTTACGTTGGTACCAAACCAACACCGTCATCGGGGATGGTTGAGATCACAGCCACAAGTGAAGATGCCCCAGCGGTAATCCCCAAAAACACGCCTTTAATATCTGACGACCAGTACCCTTACATGACTATGGATGTATGCAGATTGGTTGACGGCGCCGGTACGGTAGAAGTGGCGCAGTTGGAAATTCAGGAGGTGACATATACCGTTACGGCGGCCAAAGAATTTCTGGAAGTCGTATTATCAAAGGCTCTCACTGCTGTCTGCTATAAGCTGGAAGTATTCGTGACGACCGATGGTAAGACTACGCAGTGGTCTTCCAGCACTATGTTCCGGTTAGCTGGTAGTAAAAGCCAGGTCTATGTTGAGTTTTATAAACCATCCGAACAGTTGGGCGTTCGATTCGGCGATGGACTAATTGGGCAAATACCGCCGGAAGGTTCGACAATTACGCTTAAGGTCTGGTGTACCAACGGCGATATAACTCTGGTTGCTGGCCAAAATCTGACGCCTGTCGATTCTGCGGCTAATTTAGCTAACTCGATTTCAGTTAAGACAACGACACCTATAACCGCCGGTACCGATGCCGAAACAACGGAGATCACACGTAACCGTGCACAATATTACCTTGCCTATGATGATCAGGTCGTATGGGGCGGGGACTATACGTATTTTCTGGTGCGTAACATCCCAGGCCTGTCCTGGGTAAAAGCTTGGGGTGAGGGCCAGCAAGAGAAATTAGATGGTGCTTATAATGTTCAGAATATCAATAAGATATTTATTTCAGGATGGCATCCAAATAAAAGTCAGTCAGAGCTTGAAGAAATGATCCTGGCTGCCTTTAAGAAGGTACCGAATGAGCTGAACAAGAAATTCTCTTATAAAGAGGTCAGAAAACTACCATTTAAGATAACAATCACCGGGCGGATATCGGCAAGCCTGACCATTGAAAACGTGACCGATGAACTGACGTCGGCGCTGGAAACAAAATTCGGGCGCGACTCAGCTTTCTTTGACCCAAACCGCGTTGGTAAGTACATCCTGATTAAGAAAAAAGACGTTTGGGCGTATATCGAAACGCTTGGCTATTTCCGCGATTTTTATCTGGAATTTGTCGAGTGGAATGAGTCCAACGGCTTTTACGATTTCGTTTATCTGGATACAGAAAACTCCACCTTTAATATTTCGTATGAGGAGGAGTGATGCAACGTTCCTGGTTTAATAACCGGCTTACATCAGCTAAGCAAAAGTCATTGCTCTATAAATCATTGGCTGATTTGGTTCAGTCAATGATGGACACTTTTGTTGACCCATGGTTGGAGCGAATTACCAACCGGAAGTCTATTTTCTCCATGAGCAAGGAAGATCTGGAGACCAGGACAAATGAACTTGGCCAGTTCTTTACTATCAGAACGTCGAATTCGTCTTCCGTACCAATGCTGTTACAACAGCGGCTTGACGAGATCCACTTTAAGGGAACTGAACGCCCTATAAACCAGACAATTTACCGCGAATTTAACGGTATTTCTGTTTTATGGGATCCGATATATGCCCCGGTAGACCTTGAACGTCATCCCTATGGCACGGTCCTGATTCCAGAAAGCACACTGGAAACTACCGGCGGCACATTCGGCGAGATGTTTCTGACTTCCAGAGGGATGATCAGCATTCCCATAAACGACCTGGCCCGGACAATGGGAATTACCGGCACGATAGATCAGTCCGCAATCACAGAAGAAATTCTCAGAAAGTTTAATCAGTTCGTAAAGCCTCTACTACCACTGCATATAGTGTTTGATGGGCTTACGCTCTATTTGTCGGTTGTTGTGAATGAACAGGCCGACATGATCACTTTGAACGAGATTTCTGATACTGAAAAAGCGTACTGCTGGTTTGAAACTTCGGATACAACTTCACTTACTGGAGTTACGTCGATTAGCGCCCCGATCACCGCAACGCCTGGCGGCACTATTGTGAAAGCAACGCCTACGTTTGATCGCACTCGTGCAGATGATTTGTTGCTGGATAGCTATGCCTGACAATCACCCCGTCCGCCGGGCGGGGTGACAAGTGACTTCTCTTACAATGAGGCTTCACAACATTGATTAGGGAAAATCATGTCTGACGTCTCAACAAACCTCTATAAGAGTCAGTTGTTGGACTATTACTATCAGCGGCGCGCTGAATCGTCCATTAACAAAGGCTCTCGATTTTTAATCAGCAAGGCCGTTTTCGGTACCAGCTCACTGGTTACCAAAAATGAAGATGGCACTTATGAGATTGGAGAACTGCCAAAGACTTTCGAGCTGGCAGAACTGACCAGTCAATTTTGCACCATCAACCTCGTCCCTACCTACTCTGGCGGGATAATTACTGTCCGAATGGACCTTGATCAAAGCCAGTTGCAGGAAGGGAAAAACTACCCATTCAACACTCTGGTTGTTCTGGATAACGAGAATAAGCCCATCGCAATTATTTGTGTTCAGGAAGACTCGCTGTATGTGGGCAAAACATATACCGCAGTTATGGCCATCAACTCGACTATAGCATAAGGATATGCTTGATGAATGACGTTACAGTTGTCACATCAGTTACTTACCCATCCCCCGAGTCACTGGCTCTGGTGGCTGATGTGCAATACCACGAACCATATCTGTCAGCCGCGCTAAACCGAAAATTCAGGGGAATTGTTGACCCAGGATTTTATGCCGGTTTCCTGCCGAAGCCTGGCGGTGGGATGAACCTGTTAATCACCTCACTGGATGGTGATAAAACTGCTGGCGCGGCGTCAGTGGATATTGGCGAATTCTATCAGGTAACTATTCAACACCGTAGGGATATCTCCCTTGCACTTAGTGCAGGCAAAAAATATGCAATTGTGCTGAAGGGAAGATACCTTCTTGGAGAAGACACCTATCAGGTTAATACCGCCTCACATATTCATGCGGCTGAATTTGTCGCCAGAACTTATACCGATTCATATCAGTTAGGAGATGGTGAGCTGCTTGTTTGTACGGTGAATATCCCTGCCGGGGTATCTGCCATTACCCAGGAGATGATTGATACATCAGAGCGTATCAACCGCACGATTGGCATTGAAATTTCAGACTCTGTAACCAGCAGCAGAAGCGATGTCGCTGCAAGTTCTCTGGCAGTTAAAAAAGCCTACGATCTGGCGAAAAGCAAGTATACGGCGCAGGATGCAAGCACAACGCAAAAGGGGTTAGTTCAGCTCAGTAGCGCAACTGACAGCGACAGCGAAACAATGGCGGCTACCCCTAAAGCCGTCAAGTCTGTAAAAGATCTGGCTGATACCAAAGCGCCGATAGAAAGCCCGAGTCTGACAGGAACGCC
The DNA here is from genome assembly GCF_004212315.1 of Escherichia sp. E10V5. NCBI lineage: Bacteria > Pseudomonadati > Pseudomonadota > Gammaproteobacteria > Enterobacterales > Enterobacteriaceae > Escherichia > Escherichia sp. E10V5. Next base: position 24,755 of record NZ_RHJM01000047.1, on the reverse strand, counting down.
AACCGCGCCGACGGCAGCTCAAGGTACAAACAGCACGCAGATCGCAAATACAGCCTTTGTTAAGGCCGCTATAACTGCACTTATCAATGGTGCTCCTGGAGCATTGGATACGCTGAAAGAAATTGCGGCAGCTATCAATAACGACCCGAATTTCAGTGCCACTATCAATAACGCACTGGCTCTTAAAGCGCCTTTGGCAAGTCCTGCATTAACGGGAATCCCTACTGCGCCTACCGCTGCACAGGGAACAAATAATACGCAGATCGCTACGACTGCTTACGTACGGGCTGCTATATCTGCATTGGTCGGCTCATCACCAGAAGCTCTTGATACCCTGAATGAGCTTGCAGCAGCACTTGGCAATGACCCGAACTTTGCGACAACAATGACCAATGCGCTGGCAGGCAAACAGCCTCTGGATGCAACTTTAACCGCGCTCGCTGGCCTTGCGACCGGCGCAAATAAATTGCCGTACTTTACCGGTAAAGATACTGTTGCCCAGACTGATTTAACGTCAGTCGGTCGCGATATTCTGGCTAAAACAAGTGTCCTTGCTGTTATCCAATACCTTGGTTTAAGAGAACTCGGCACAAGCGGCGAAAAGATCCCCCTGTTGAGTACGGCTAACACCTGGAGCGCACGCCAGACTTTCAACGGTGGGATCAGCGGTGCGTTGACGGGGAACGCCGATACCGCGACGAAATTAAAAACAGCCAGAAAGATAAACGGCGTTTCATTTGACGGTTCTAAAGATATTTCTCTGACGCCTGCAAACCTTGACGTCACCAGCCTGACGTTTATGAAAAACAACGGCGAAATGCCAGTTGATGCAGACCTGAATACTTTCGGTCCAGTTAAGGATTATGTGGGGGGCTGGTATAAATCCACATCATCCAACGCAACACTGGAGAAACATTTCCCGGAAGACGGTGCCGTCGGTGTTCTTGAGGTATTCAATGGCGGTAATTTTTCCGGAATGCAGCGTTATACCACCAGAACTGGCAATGTTTATATGCGCAACCTTTCTGGTTCCTGGAATGGCTCTGACGGCCCTTGGAGCTACTGGCGACAGATTCAGTCAGCAACACGCTCTCTGAGTACAACCATTGACCTGAATACGCTCGGAGGCGCAGAGCATCTTGGCTCATGGCGAAACAGTAGTGGCTCTATAGCGTCATTTGAACGCAACTATCCAGAAGAAGGCAGTTATGGGCAGGGACTTCTTGAAGTCCTTGAAGGTGGTGGTTACTCACGAACACAACGTTACACGACCCGCCGCGGAAATGTGTATGTTCGCTGTCTTTCTGCTGCATGGGATGCAAAGAACCCACAGTGGGAACCGTGGTCAAGAGTAGGCCACCAGTCAGAATGTCGTTATTACGAAGGTGATTTGAATGATCTGACTTCACCTGGCATTTACAGCGTTACAGGGAAGGCAACAAACGGTCCAATGCAGGATACCGCTGGAGCAACACTGCTTGGGATACTGGAAGTAATCAGACGTTTTGATGGTGTGTCTGTCTGGCAGCGTTACACAACCACAGGGAAAGCAGAAACCACACAGGGGCGCACTTTTGAGCGCGTCTACGCCGGGAGCAAATGGACCGAATGGCGAGAAGTATATAACTCCTTTTCGTTGCCCCTGAATCTGGGTATCGGTGGCGCAGTGGCAAAACTCACCAGCCTGGACTGGCAGACCTACGATTTCGTTCCGGGCAGTCTGATAACCGTTCGGCTTGATAATATGACTAACATTCCCGACGGCATGGACTGGGGCGTCATTGATGGAAACCTAATAAACATCGCGGTTGGCCCAAGTGATGACTCCGGTACGGGGCGCTCAATGCATGTATGGCGCAGCACTGTAAGTAAAGCAAACTACCGTTTCTTCATGGTGCGCATCTCAGGAAATCCGGGAAGCCGCACGATCACGGCAAGACGAGTGCCGATAATTGACGAAGCCCAGACATGGGCGGCGAAGCAAACCTTCAGTGCTGGCCTTTCTGGTGAACTGTCTGGCAATGCTGCTACAGCAACAAAGCTGAAAACGGCAAGGACAATTAACGGCGTAAAATTTGACGGCTCGGCAAATATTGAAGCGTTTCCGCCAGGTGTTCCGCTGCCGTGGCCATCAGATACACCACCTGCAGGCTATGCAATCATGCAGGGGCAGACGTTTGATAAGGCAGCATATCCGAAACTGGCTATAGCCTATCCTTCTGGTGTTATTCCTGATATGCGCGGCTGGACAATCAAGGGCAAACCCGCCAGTGGGCGTGCCGTATTGTCACAGGAACAGGACGGGATTAAATCGCATACTCACAGTGCCAGTGCATCAAATACTGACCTCGGTACTAAAACGACCAGCTCATTTGATTACGGCACGAAAACAGTCAGTACATTTGATTACGGAACAAAAACAACCAATACAACAGGTGCCCATACACATGGTTACATAACAGGAGCTCAAGCATCTGGCACCAGAGGTGATTGGGATGCAGATGGCCTTCGGAATACAGTTCAAACAAGCTCTGCAGGCAACCATGCCCATACAGTAGGAATTGGTGCTCACAATCATACTGTTGGTATTGGCGCCCATGCACACACTTTGGCATTGGGAACACACGGACACACTATCACGGTAAATCCAACGGGTAATACCGAAAACACCGTCAAAAACATTGCATTTAATTATATAGTGAGGCTTGCATAATGAGTTTTAAAATGAGTGCAGAAGCACAAACTATTCGCGTATTTAATTATCTCGATGGTACAAATGAATTTATTGGTGAAAGTGACGCATATATTCCTCCACATACGGGTATTCCTGCAAACAGCACAGATATTGCGCCTCCAGATATTCCAGCAGGTTTTGCTGCTGTATTTAATGCTGATGAAATGAAATGGCATCTGGTGGAGGACCATCGCGGAAAGACCGTCTACGAAACGAAAACGGGTGCAGCCATTTATATTTCTGAACTTGGCGCATTACCTCCAGACGTGACAGCTATTTTCCCGGATGGGGATTATCAAAAATGGAATGGAAATGTGTGGGTTAATGATGAGAAGGCAGAGCGTGATGCATTTGTAAGAGCGGCTGAGTCTCAGAAGAAGGAGAAGATTGCATATGCAGGTGAAATTATTGCCACTCTGCAAGATGCTGTCGATTTGGATATGGCTACAGAAGAAGAGAAAGTAAGTTTGATAAAATGGAAAAGATACCGGGTGTTACTTAACCGAGTTAACCCTGACGATGCTCCTAATATCGAGTGGCCAGAATTTATGAAATAGTAAAGAAGGGGGGGGCTACGCCTCCCTTTCCTTGCATATATTGATTTTCCTGGTGTAATAAGTTGAATTTGAAGGTATATCTTTATTTACAAAGGTAAAAGCCCCTATTTTTACATTATCACCTATAGTGATGTGGTCTGAGATTATGCAGGAGTTTGCTCCAATATTAACATTATCTCCAATGGTAACTCTGTTAGTGTTAGAATTTTTTAAACCAATAGTTGTGTTTTGCCTTATATTAAAATTTCTACCAATCGTTGCATATCTTGTAATAACAATGCCACTATAATGTCCAATGTATAATCCAGGAGCTATTGATGCTCCAAGTTCAATATCAGTATTGTATTTAAAGGATAAATTTCTGTTAATTTTCTTTCCGAGTTTTTTTAGATATTTGTTGTCCATATCATATAGATAAGATGCTATACGCCACCAAAAAAGAAACCTGCGTTTAGGTTGCCGCCAGGCATGGCGAATGGCGCGAGGCCATGAGAATTGTTTATTACCCCCACCAATAACTTCAACTAGGAGACACTCTTTAAGAAAATCAATATCCATATGTTGCCTTGACTTTTATATAAAATACCCTGAATTGTTTTTTTGTGGATTATAAAAAATAGAATAACTGTTGACAACCCTTCATCATAAAGGTAATTGCGACCATTTCCTGCAAAAGGAGTTTCGCTCTTCGTGTAAAAATATCATGTATCAAATTGTTAGGTGTTTTCTTCCATTCTCGCTATCTTCTTCATTGCTCCGGATAGTGATCGGGTAGCTGTGATAACTGCTAACTTTTCAATCTTCCACCAGCACAACCAAGTGACGTATGCTGCGCCCAAGACGCTCTAACTTCCATACGACCAGGGTGTCACTTCTGGAAAGCATACGCAGAACCTTTTTTAACCCAGGGCGTTCAGCCTTTTTGCCGCTCGCCTTATCCTCAAAAATTAGCTCACATCCTGCGCTTTTAAGGGCATTTCGTTGCAAAGCAGTGTTTTGTTCATTTGTTGATACGCGTACTTAGCCTATTAGCATATTTTCTGCTCACTATCGTTATTTATAGCAAGCTGCGGATTTTAATTAACAAAAACCAGTGTGTGTGGAAATCACAAAGTGCATACCGTTCTCAAATGTTGTTCAACTTACTGTTGTATAGGTAAAAAATGACATTTTATGTACATATCGTGATGTTATCCCTTCTTGGTGGGGTGTATTCGTATTTGACTGGGCTATGTGAAAACCGTTACGAGCCTTCATGCAAGAAATTGCTGGCCGAATGTATTTCCGCCGTACTTGCTGGCTTTATTGGCATGTATCTCGCGGAATATAAGGATATGAATGAAAGCCTTCAGAGCTGCATGGTTCTTATTTTCAGCGCCAATAGCAGGCTCATTATTGAAGGTTCCAAAAGTCAGTTGAATAGGTAAGCCTCTTATGCAACATGACCGGTTGAGAAGTTACTTTGCATACCATTACCTCCTGACAACGTAGGAGGGAACTTGTGCTTGACACACAGGAATTAGCTCCAGTTGCTATTGCGCTCCTGCTTTCAGTAATTGGTGGGATAGGCACGTTCCTGATGGATGTCCGAGACGGTCGCCAGTCTGGCAATTTGTTGGGATTGGTTACGGAGATCTTTGTTGCAGTGACAGCTGGCGCGGTGGCGTACCTATTGGGGCAACACGAGGGCTGGGAGTTATCAATTACGTACTTAATGGTAACGATAGCCAGCAATAACGGTCATGAGGTGATTTCAGGGATGAAACGAGTGAATATCGATAGCATTCTGAATGTTCTTACAAGTTTGGTGAAAAAGGGAGGCGGGAAATGATTGGCTGGGGTGTATGCGCTCTTGCGTTAGCCTTAGCCGATCGCTATTTGCTAAAACGCAAGGACATCACGAATTTAGAGCTTGGTGAAGTGGAAATTAAACCGGGCTTCATCCGGGTGCCGTTCAAATACCGGTCCAAATTTCCTTTTTTACGCGGCGCAACGGTCAGGTATTGGATCCGCGATGTTCAGAAGCCGACGACAGTGATTGAAGGCGAGCAACGTTGTCTGACATCGGCTGAACAGGGCGAAAACAGCGAATGGTTATACATACCCACTGAATATATGGGTAAAGGAGAACGGCTGTGGCATTTCAACGTCATGGTTACGCATGGCGACTCGTTCATTAACCCGTTGTATCGGATTTTCCCTGTTACTCAGCAAATCCGCAGAAGTTACGTAATAAATCTCGCACAGGATGTGTCAGATGACGAAAAATAAGTATACAACGGTCGATTTTGACCAGGTTAATGAAAAGGGGCTGAAATCCCTTATCACGGCGATCAATAAAACCGGTGTGACGGTGATTGAGGTTGACTCCAGCAACCGCGCAACAACGAAAGATGGCGTTAAAGTTAAAACCGCAAAGCTGGTTCTTAACGACGGACAAATTCTTGCCATACAGGTAAACGATACTGGCGATATATCGTCTGTGAAACTGAATGGAAAAGCTATTCCTAACGCTCAGTCGCCGGATATCAAGACGCTTGGTACCGTCATGGGGCAAGCGGCCCGCAAAAACTCCGCAAAATTCCAGAAATCACTGATCGCCAAAGCGAAACGTGTTGCCAATCCGGTAAACAAGAAACCGGCAGTTAAATCCAATTTTCAGCGCCTTCAAGAGGCAAAACAGAGGAATGCTCAGGTGGCTGCCGCTTATAAGTCCGCGCAGAACTCGGTGTCTTTCAATCAACAGCAGATCACCGATTTGCGGGCGAAGCTGGATAAGGAGACGGGCCGACTCAATAACGAAAAGGCCCGAAATGGCGAACTAAAACGCCGTCTTAAGCAACTGAAAGCAGGAAATTAACATGGAACAGTTCAATATCAATAAAGGGGTGACGATTAAGCCTGGGCTTGACGTGCTTCCCCCGCCGGTGACTGATGATGAATATCGCGCATTAATGGCCGGTGAGGACCGCTATCTGATGACGGAATCCAACACCCTGGAGGAAATCGAGGCTACGTTCTTCTATGACACGCCGATCCACTGGTGTGCTACGGATTTACTGGAGGCGATTAGCTCTACTCGTTTGCAGTTACACCGGACTATGCAGGCATTTGTCCGGGCATTGAACCAGAAGCTGAATGGTACCGGAATCTCTGCGGGGAGTGATAAAACGGGGGATGTGGCCCAGAGCGGCGCGCGCGCGATCGGCGGCGCTGAAATTGGCCGGGCACGTAACGTTAATGGTCTGCCGGTCCTGCCAGCCATTATTCCGCTCAGTGATGGTCAGACTATCAGCATTTTGTTTCATAGCCCGACAGCGGAAAACCGGATCACCAATAGCGATACGCTGGTTGCTTTCCAGTTCTTACTGAATAAAAAAGACGTTACTCACACCGTTGCTCCGATGAGTGGCCGTGATATGACGCTGGCGCAGGTCACCATGAAACTTGCCAACCTTGCAGAGAAAAACTCGGCAAAATTCCAGCGTGCGCAGAAGAAGAAAAAAGCCCTGGTTGATGAAATAACCCAACTACAGGCTGACAGTGACCAGAAAGAGGATGCCATGAGCGACCTCGCGGATCAGGTGACAGCGGTAGAAGGCCAGAAGGCAGATCTGGAGCAGAAAATTAACGCGGTTGCTTCGGAAGCGGATTCTCTTTATCAAGAAAATGAGCGTTTGCAGGCGGAGATTGATCAGCTCAATCGCACTGGTGGGCGCGATACCATTGCTCCAGTGGGGATGACTGGTGGGCACTCTCGCGCGCTGACGGATCGCCTTGCCAGTATCAAAAATCGTATGCATATGGACGGGGAAGCGACGCTCAGTAATGGTGCATCAATGAAGCAATTCATTGGGGACGGCGAAGGGTATATCCAGTTAACCGATCCGGATGGCAGCGTGTACATGATCAAGGCTAAATCCATACAAGGTGTGGACATGGCAGATGCGATCGGCAAGCTGTTTAAAGCCTATAAAGCGGGTAATGTATCGGAATATCTAGTCCAACCAGAAGAACCTAAACCGGAAAACGTCGAACCTGAACCAGTGGAGGATACCGGCAGCTCTTCGCCTGAACCAGAAGTCTCTGTAGGTGCATATCGATATGCCCTGCAAATGCGTCCGGCGGCCCCTGGCGCGATACCTGAAGGTAACAAAGCAATTCTGCCGCGCCCTGATGAAGGTGACCCGTATTATGAATATGCGCGCTACGGCATTGTTACTTACGATACCCCGCTTTCTGATCAGCAAATGAGTGAGTACGACCTGAAGTTATTGCCTCGCGAGGATTCTTTCGACTTCCTGGCGAAGACACTTACTAATGGTCCGTTTGGCAAATATGCACAAAAAGCTCTGGAGCTGGCCACCAGCTCACCAGACGAGTTCCGCGTCATGCTGAAAACTCAGTTTCAAAAAACTTTCCCCAATATTGCGTTTCCGGGGGGCGCTGGCACCGAGAAAATGGTGCAGAGCATGATCAATGCATTGCAGGCCGAAGTCGGTGAGATTACTCAGCCAGAACCGGCCCCGGCACAGCCTGATGAAACGGTTAGCGAAGCAGATGCAGAGGCTAATAAAGCCATTGAATATCTCAATAACGTGATGGATATGCAAAGCACTGACATGGCGGAGATCCGTAACGCCCGGGGTAATGTCCGGGAAGCGATTACAGCCCTTCAGGCTGCCGGGCGTTTTGAGGAAAACGAAGAGCTGGTTAACGGTGCAGCTCGCCACCTGGCTGATCTGCTGGTAGCAATCCAGAAAGCGGGGGTAGCGGCATGACACTATCAGCTATTGAGTTAATGGACCTCAGCGATAAGTTGGATGCTCTGATGTCCAAAGCGGCTACCGCGAGTGGCATGGAGTTGCTGGATATCAGCGATGAAATTGACCAGATCATGCAACAGATGGGGTACGGCGCGTCTGGCGGCGGTAGTGGCGAGGAGAAACAACCTTCGGAACATGATGGTGTGCCAAAACTGGTTGCTGATTTCCTGGCTGATAAATTCGTCGATCAGAGCACTGATGCATTTATCGGTACGTTACAGGACTTGAGTCAATATGTTGGCATATACATCGACCTGGACCAGGTTAAACAGCACACGGCGGCATGGATAGCCGCCAACATTAAAGAGGCAGCATAAGGCGTAACAGGGATGAGCTTAAGCGATCAGGTGGTTATGGCCACCAGCATAGAAACGCTGATCGAGCTGCTAAAGAACCTGCCCGATTACGGGCGGGTTTCGTATGTGGTGACAGCGAAGGGAGACGAGGTAAAAACGGCGTTTGATATCGTCGATGCCTCAGCTCTTTTGGTATCCAATACTCTGGATGGGAAAATTAATCCAGACTATCCCCAGGAACTTCAGCCGCGCGACCGGACCCGCGCATCCAGCCTTCTTCAGGTTAACCAGATATCCAAGGATTTGCGTCCTGCCCAGCTTACCGATTCCGGTTTATCCAGCCATGGCGCACCGATAATTGGTGAGGACAATGCCGTTGAGTCAGGTAATGGGCGGACCATGGGGATCATTAAAGCCTATCAGGACGGTAATGCGGATCGGTATCGGGAGTACCTGATTGAACATGCGACCGAATTCGGCATACGCCCTGAAAAGGTTGAATTAATGACGGCTCCGGTACTGGTGCGCCGCCGGTTGACGAAGGTTGACCGAGTTCAGTTTGCCAAGGACTCAAATATTTCTGATCTCCAGGAAATGGCAGCCAGTGAAAAGGCTTTTGTTGATGCCGACAGCATAACTCCGGCGATGATGGCGCTGTTTAACCCGTCAGAAAGCGGGGATCTGCTTAGCCGCAGTAATGACGCGTTTATTCGCGGATTCATGACGCAAGTTGGTGCCACACAGGCTGCTGGCCTTGTAACGGAAGATGGGCGACCAACACGGCAACTTGTTGACCGGATACAAAACGCGATCTTTGCCAAGGCATATAAGGATGCGCGCCTGGTAAGGATGGTTGCAGAAGAACCTGATCCGGATATGCGTAATGTTCTGACGGCGCTTAATGCGGCAGCCAATGATTTTGTCCAGATGCAGGCTTTATCAGGAGAAGCGCACAAGCAGGCTGTGACAACTATCGTTGATGGCATTGAAACAGCGGATAGCCTCGATAAAAAGGCGCTGGCGGCATTGAAAGATGCGGTAGACCTGGTAAGGCAATCGAAGGAGTCAGGCCAGCATATTACCGATGTTATTGCTCAGGGGGATATGTTCAGCGAAACGGCCCCGGAAGTGAAAGCACTCGCGTTGTTCATCGTCGCGAATAACCGTAGCGCGAAGCGTATGGCCACCGCCTTTAAGTTGATGGCGCAACGTATCAATGATGAGTTACAGCACCAGGGCCAGGCGCTGGGGGATATGTTTGGCGGTGGTGATGTGTCGTTACAGGATATCCTTCGCCAGGTGTCTCAGGAACTGGAAAACGAAGGCATGCAAGGGATATCCGGCGGTCTTTTCGAGTCAGCTTCCGACGGTAGTTACAACGGTGTTGCTCCATATACCAGCTTGCTATTACATCGGGCATCCGGTATCAAAGACATTATTCATCTGATCAGGCTGCTATCCCGCACCGATCCCCAGGATGAGCAGCTTGTACAAGTGCTTGCGCATTTTGTCCGAATGCCTGTTGCCGACGTGAAAAAATGGTGCCGATTATTCGGTATCAGTAATTCGTTACTTCGCGGATTGTTAAATCACGCATCCTCCCTTGGGCGCGACGGCTTTGATGAGATAGCGCAGGCGATACAAAACGGAGATATGCCACCAGCTATTGACTGGTTTTCCATTCGCCCAACCAGGGTGAAAGCCTTCCTTAGCGCGGCGCATTCGGCATCACCATTGTCAGAAATGGTTCAGAGGTTGTCGCTCATATTCACAGACCATACCGCGTTGGGTGATCTGACTCTGGACGAGATGAAAGAAGCCTCCATTCAGTGGGCCGATCAACAAAATGAGGTTAACTCAGACCTCTTGCCAGCATTCAGGAAGGCCGTTAGTAAAGCGGATGATGCCCGTGGAATTCTGAAGGCATTTAAGGCATTGCAAAGTCGGGTTAATAAACATCTCGGGGATATCGATGGGGTAACGGCGGAAGGCCGGGATATTCTTAAAGAGCACGGCATAACGCCAGAGTTTATTGATGGGATCAGGACGGATATGCAGCGTGAGGTCGTATCGTCCCTGCAAATCGTAGCCAGGGCGTTGGCGGATGCTAATCCGAAGAGTGCGGCCATTGTTAACCGGGTTATTGGTGATATTGAAGCATCGGAGGGCATGGGGGCGCTGAAACTCTTCCTTTCGCGAGCGTTTAATCCTAACGGCAATATTCTCCCCGGCATTATTGGTGAGGCTAAAAAGTATGTCAGCGAAGAAGAACTTGAGCATCTTGACCAACTACTTAAGCGATTCTCATATAACCCGCAGACACGCTGGCAAATGAATCAGCGAAGTATGGATTCGATCCACGAGAAAGTGTTATCTGTCATGAACAGTGCGATCACCAACTCATCCGTATCTGAAGAAAAAGCTCTTGAGTGGGCCGACTCTTTTATCACGGAAAAAGTGGAAGAAGCCCGCGCTGGACAGAATGGAGGGATAGACCTGCGCAAGGAACTTGCTGATATTTACCGCCTGACCGGCGGGAAAATATTGACCTTATCAAAGGTGGTTCACCACCAGGGAAGGGCATATGCAAATCTAAATGGTGTTGTTGCTGTCAATTTGAACGATGAAAATGCAAGTGCACTGTGGCACGAGCTGGGTCATCATCTCGAGTACAGTAACCCGGGTTTGTTAGAGAAAGCCAGGTCATTCCTGAAGGCCAATGTTGAAGGGGATAAGCCATCTTTCGTTAATATCGGTGGGCGTGGCAAGCCTGAATGGTGCTTCAGATCTCGATTGAGTGATATTTATATGGCGAAGGTATACCCGCCTGTCTCAGTGAGTAATTCTGGTAAATTTCGACAAAAATCTCCGACAATTTCCAAAACGTCAGCAACGGAAGTATTCTCTATGGCTCTTCAGTTGTATCATGACAAAGAGGCCGCTGCCGCATCACTGATGAATGGTGACGGATTGCTGGAACTGTTATTAGGTGTGGCAAAGGAGCTAAATAATGCAGATTAAAATCGCAGCGCCATTAGGCGGGAATGCCATTGTCGAGTTTGATGATAATGAAGAAGTTTCCGGGCGTTTAAGCATTATCTCCGGTGACATTACCGAGGACATGATCGCTGAAGCCATAGCTGGGGCAAATCCCAATAGCTATATGGGATTCGTTAACACCCTTGATTCTCCCGCAAGTGATGTTCTCCGAACGCTGCATCTTTACGCTGGCTGGTTTGTTGATTGGCCATCTGTAGATGGTGGCGATGAGGACGACGACGATGATTTTGGTGATCATGTAGACCAGATAGTATATTAACTCCCTGATAGTGCAAAAATAACCTGTTCTGGCATGTTATCGTGTGCTTAAGGTAAATGTGTAGTGGCTTGCTTTAGGTTATGGAAGCAAGCCATTTCCAACTAAAGTAGATCAAAAAACTTTAATTTTGGCGTTTCGCTCACCACATATTGAGCACTTTAGCCGATTTTTTAAGTCTTCCAGAGTCAATCCTGAAGCTACATATTGTTTAATGTCTCTTTGAGAAAGTATCACTGGTTCACGGAACCTATAACCGCCGCAGAGATGTATTATCATTATCTCTGAATCATTTTCTAACCAGTCATTAAGAGTGTTGTGTGGTTTAGAAAGTCGCTCAATATCCAAACGCCATTGTTGGATTTCATTACTGTCCCAGTCGAGATTTAGTTTAGCACGTTGGGCAACGAATCGATGTTTTCCTCTGTTAATACTAGGTTCGTAGTCTTTTCGTTGATCGGTAGTAAGGTCCTCTTCGTATAGAAATGAATCATCGTTTTTATGAGTGGGTTCAAAAATTACTTCAATAAAACTTGGCTCATACGCGTTAAAACTTTTTTTTCTTATGAATATCCCTTGTGTACCACTCCCGTTTAAATCAGCACAAAAATTAACATCTATTCCTCGACGAAGTGCGAAAAAATAGCTATGTTCCCTCATGGCCACAGCTAATTTGGCTATATCTATAAGGTTGTGTATTTTATCAGAATATGTATTCATGAGGCTTCCAGGCAAATATCATGACAAGCATAAAATGTTAAAGCGATGTTGCGCATCTTAACAAAGTGACTATTGATTAATTTTAATTCGCCCTATCTTGCTTGTCTAACCATGATTGCATATTCAGAGGGCAAAGAATTACACTTCTTGTAATTTATTTCCCTTTAATTTCGTATTATCAGGGCGCTCTCTGGGGCCCCTTTTTATTCTAGTAAAAATTAATCACTTTCCACCTCTTCCGTGGTGTTTTCTTTCAGTCGTTTTTTACACATGGCTCACAAGTCAACTCCTAAAACGGAATATCGTCTTCAAAGTCCATTGGAGGTTCGTTATTGGCGTTGCTCGGAGGTTTACCGCCACCGCTGTATTGCTGGTGGTTTTGAGGTTGGTTTGATTGCCCCCAGCTATTTGAGGATTGTGAATCGTCGCGGCGGGCGCCGATCATTTGCATGGTTCCGCCCTGGCTGACGATAATTTCCGTCGTGTAACGTTCTACACCGGCGTCATCTGTCCACTTACGGGTTTTAAGTTTCCCTTCGATGTAGACCTGAGAACCTTTTCGTAAATACTCACTCGCAATTTCAGCAAGTTTCCCGAACAAAACGACTCTATGCCATTCTGTTTGCTCTTTCTGTTGGCCCGTTTGCTTGTCGCGCCATGATTCATTCGTTGCGATGCTGAGTCTTCCGACTGCTCCGCCATTTGGTATATGCCTGATCTCCGGGTCTTGCCCCAGGGTACCAATCAGGATGACTTTGTTTACACCGCGTTGTGCCACTTTTCTTACCCAATAAAACAAATTAATTAGAGCAATAATGTATATCTTTGAAACGTAGCTAACAAGTGATTTGCATTATCCTGTGCCTTCTAAAGGGATCGAGTCAGTCGGTATTGGCTGTGAATGGGTGTTTGTCCTTGGGCGTAAAACAATTCGCTTATGAGGTCTTTATGAAGGGGAAAACAGCCGCAGGAGGCGGTGCAATTTGCGCGATCGCGGTGATGATTACCATCGTGATGGGTAATGGCAATGTGCGAACCAACCAGGCGGGGCTGGAGCTGATTGGTAACGCTGAAGGTTGCCGACGTGATCCATACATGTGCCCGGCGGGGGTATGGACTGACGGGATCGGTAATACACACGGGGTAACGCCGGGTGTTAGAAAAACCGACCAGCAAATCGCCGCTGATTGGGAAAAGAATATCCTGATCGCTGAACGCTGTATTAACCAGCACTTCCGGGGCAAAGACATGCCAGATAATGCCTTCAGCGCAATGACAAGCGCGGCATTCAATATGGGATGTAACAGTTTGCGGACCTACTACAGCAAAGCGCGAGGCATGCGAGTCGAAACGTCCATCCACAAGTGGGCGCAGAAAGGGGAATGGGTGAATATGTGTAACCATCTCCCTGATTTCGTGAACAGTAACGGCGTTCCCCTGCGAGGTTTAAAGATTCGCCGTGAAAAAGAACGCCAGCTTTGCCTGACGGGGCTGGTCAATGAATAAACTCCGGCAGTTCCGCCGACTTTCGACAATGAAGTTATCGCTGGCGGCGATAGTTTTCGACTCGATTTTTATGGCGGTATATGTGCTCAATGAGACGTGGCCACTGGAACCGCTATTGTATGCGGGGCTTCGGCTGTGCCTGACATTTTTGAGCATGGCCGCGAGATTGATGCAGCAGAAAGAAACCGCTTCAGATTGCCCACGCCGCGCGGTGCGCAAATATATGGCACGCAGGCGAAGGCGATAATAGTTAACGAGAACCCCGGCACTCGCCGGGGTTATTTTTGGTGGTTATTTAAACGGATTGATTGAATTATTAAACGAGATGATGCTTGTCTCACGCGGTGCCTGGACGTTAGCCGCTTGCGGAACTTCCTTAATTTTCTTGGTGACAGGCAAGTTGCGAGCGCCAACTTTGATCAGAGATTCGAAAAGTGTGGCTACGATTTTTGCATCACCAGGTTCTTTGAGACGGAATGCGTCTTTTTGGGCGGCGGAGACGAAGATCGGGAGGTTATCCAGTTCGTCTTGCATCGCTGCCAGCACATCGTCGCGGATACCCGCTGTTTTCTCCAGCAAAGCGATTCGCGCTTCAGCATCTGCGATCTTGGCCATTGCTTCAAGGTGGCGACCTTGGCTTTCTAGTAGTGCGGTTTCCAGCTCTGCCGTACGCTCTGTCGCCTCCACCATCATTTCCAGTTCAGCCATTTTACTGTAATGGGATATAACGGCCTGCACTGACTCGTCAGAGTATCCATGCGCCGCCAGGGACTCTGCCAGTAGAGATTTAGAATCCGCGCTTTCAAACATTCCGGCGCTGGCCGGATGATCCAGACTGATATAGTTCGGCGTTGTCACATAATCCACACCATGGAAGCTGGTGGTTACAGCGATTTTCCCGGACTCGCGCCCGCCAGTGGCCCAGCTCCAGCCACCAGCACGGCTTTCGATCATCGCGGCGACAATTTTACCCGGCTCTGTGTTAAGAATTTCCTGTGTATGGGTAACGATGCCGTTGTCGTCAACGGATATAGCCACTGTGCGGCAAGCTGGAACATTGTCGATAACGACCGGGCGACCTTCCACCATGATCACGCTGGTTTCTGGTACCTCCAGTTTGCCTGTCAGCTGTCGGCGACCGTGGCCGTAGTAGCCGAAAAGCTCACCAAGGCGTAAACCTTCCTGAGTTTCCTTACTTTCAAGCATGGTCTTAACCGCGCTTAATACATACTGTCGCCCGTTCTGGCGACCTTTTCGAGCATTGCTATAGAGACAAAAGCGGTCAGTGACCGTTTTCAAAACATCAGTCATTATCGTTTCCCTCTTTAAAGACCGATTCAAGGATTTGCGCCAGTTCCTGTGGCGGTGTTTTGATGATGGAATCCATCAGGTGATCGTCGTCCTCACTTTTAGCTTTCAGTTCGTTCACCAGTGCTTCAGAGATTTTTTCGTCAATCTCCAGCACATCGCTGAACAGGTAACGTTTGAAAGCATCAGAATTGGCGAGGACGCTGTTATTGCTGACGGCATCGAGGATTTGCGTAACGATGGTGGCGTAGTTCGCCTGCGAGTCGCGGTTATCGTTGTGCTCTTGTTGCAGAGCGGTATTAACGGAGTGGAATTCGATTTTGTACGGGCGATCACCTTCCGGGTAGACCTTGCCGTACTTGAAAGCAAGATGAATATCGATAGCCCGCTGAATGAACTCTTCTACGCCCTGCTGGATCCATGAGGCGCGCATGGCTGCCTGAATTGCCGTGCGCAGGAAGCCACCTTCACCAAGCCCGCCGGACATTTGATCTGCCCACCCCAGGAGGGTGTAATCGAGGCCAAGAGCTGCCGCCAGCTGGCGCATATAGGTGAGAATGTCTTCAATGCCGTTGATGTCAGCCTGGATGGTCTGAGTATCAATCGTCATTTGCCCCTTGCCGTCGCCCATAATGGGAAGCAGGGTATTGGTCACCGTAGGCATGTTATTCGCGCCGCGTGCGCGCTTTTCCATCAGGTCAGCTGCTCGTTTAAGCGTCTGAGTAATGGTGCGTGAATAATCGGCTGCTTTTACCGGATCCAGACTATTCATCGCCAGACCGATGATTCGGTCAATTTTCGACGCATTAAAACGCGTTGCCTTCAGCGAGCGGATCGCCGAACGCAGATTCATGTACGGCTCGTAGGCATATTCGAGCAAGCTGGTCCCGTAATTCTGAGTTTCAATCGGTGTGCGCTCTTCCGGATTATCCAGCAGGCTGTAAGCCTTATGGCCAGTGTGCACAGGCATAAGGTTTGACTTAGGCCGCCAGTAGGGGATTTTCATAGGGATAATGGTCCACGGATCGGCGAAAACCATTTTTCCTGACGCATCCTTCAGATAATCGCCGCTAAATCCCGCCAGGTTGCCGCTGACCTCGAACTCTTTGATGAAGCCCGGAAGGGTGTAATAGGAGCACTCAAAAGACGTGATCCCTATGCCTTCTTTGGCGTATGGCCTGACATAAGCCACCCCAAATACAGACATGATAAATGCCCACCCGGCGACCTCTTTGTTGATGGTTCGCCCGATGTCGTTCATCAGCTCGTCACACAACGTCTGCGCGGCGTCATAGTCACTATCGTTTCCGTTGTGTACCGGCACGATAGTGAAGGTTTGTCCGGTCTTCTTATCGAAAGAGAGCGCGTGCGTAATATGGATGTTCAGCGCGGTGGCGATCGTGCTGTAAACCGCCATCTCTTCGAGTAGCGGATAGCGTTGCAAGCGGTCTTCCGACAGTTGAACTTCATCAAAGATAAAGCGACTACCGTCCACCAGCCCATCGCCAGCCATGCCACTATCGCCCGGTTTGCCGCCTAAGAAGCCGGACAGTTGTACCGGTGCCCCTGCGCGAGAAAACAAATACCCACTTCCGCCGTGCACAGCCAGCGCGGACAGGAGGATGTTGTCCCGTTCTCCGTTGTCTTTAAAAACCCCCGCCAGCGCCTTCCTGACCGAGGATAGCGTGATTTTATTGTCTGCCAAGATTGCACCTTAATTAGAATAATTCGCATCGTGTTTGAACGGAATTTAACACTAGTCACTTGTTAAGGATTACCAATGAACAAGCTATCTATGGGGGTTTTTCGCTGTTCAAGTGTCAGCGAAATATTGAAATACATTAGGGCAATAACATCTCATCGAGCGCCGATTAGATACGGCGTGGAAAAGGTGGAAGGCAAAAGCTATGACCGACTGCGCCGGGAGGCGAATCAGAAGGCGATAGATTTGCTTAATTCGCTGGTGGACGGCACGACACTGACAGATGAACAGCGCCAGATCCTGGCTGGGTACACCGGTGAAGGCGGCATTGGCGGGTCCGTCTCCGAATATTACACACCAAAACCTATCGCTGAAGGCGTCTGGGAGATCATGAAGCTCTATGGCGCGGACGTAGGTAACACCCTGGAACCTTCCGCGGGAACCGGTGTTTTTAATGAGACAAAACCGGTTGGTACAGTGATGACTGCGACTGAGATCAGCAGTGTTTCCGGTCGTATAAACCAGCTGTTGCATCCGGAAGACAGCGTACAGATTTCCCCGTTCGAACAGCTGGCTGTAAGCACGCCTAACGATTCATTCGACCATGTTGTGGGTAACGTTCCGTTCGGCGGGCGTGATAACACACGCAACATCGATAAGCCTTACGCAGAAGAAACGGACATGGGTTCTTACTTCATGCTCCGCATGCTGGACAAGATAAAGCCAGGCGGATTCATGTGTGTGATTGTGCCGCCGTCCATTGTTTCAGGTTCAAACATGAAGCGGTTACGCCTGCGCCTATCCCGTAAAGCTGAATTTCTTGGCGCTCACCGCTTGCCTACCGGTACTTTTGACGCAAACGGGACCAGTACAGTCGTTGACGTGGTGCTGATGCGCAAACATCCGGCGGAGATGGCTGAGAAAATCCCCCTGGTGGATGAAGGTACTCTTGAATCGGCAAATGTGCTTTGGCCAACGTTTATTTCTGGCAAGTGGTTTGAAAAGGACGGCCGCCGGTTTATTCATGGCACCCAGGAGAAGGGATTCCAGGGGCGTATTGAGGTTCGTGCCGACGGGCAGATTGATAACCAGGCTCTTAAAGCGAAGCTGATTCATCGTTTCGAAAGCCGTATCGACTGGTCTTTGCTTGATATGGCTGAACCGTCACCGACCGCAGACGTTGTTGATGAAGGGGAAATGCGCCTGATTAATGGCGTATGGCAAAAATATGCTGGTGGTCGCTGGATTGAAGCTGATGCCGGGAAGGAGCTGAAGATTGATGTTGCCAGTTATGGCGCGGATAGCTGGGAGGCTCTTCAGCGTAACCTGACTACCACTGAAGGCCGTCTCGGCATGACATTTACCCAGATGGCAAATGTCCGCGATAAGTACACCACATCAATCAGCGACGATATGGTACAGCTGGTGGACTGGATTAACAGCCAGCCTGAAAAATACCGTGAACGCTTGTATCGCGGGGCGATGATTGGCCGGATGTTAATTGAATATCAGGATATGAAGGCCGCCGGGCATAGTGCTGAACAAATCGAACAGCAGCGCCTTTCTCTGGTATCCCGTTTGCAGGCAGAGATTGACCGTTTTGGTAACCCCGGTCGCGGTCCGATAGCTAAATTATCGGGAAGCGGTGCGCGCGCCTGGTTTGCTTTCCGTGGTGCAATTAAGCTGGATGGCACTATTTCTGACGAGCTGACAGGAAAGCTGGTCACGCATGATTCCAGCGCCAGTTATGACTCCACCAGCTATCAGGACACCCTGCGTTATCTCTATAGCGATCTTACCCGCGATCCAATCCAGCTCGATGATTTCCGCCTTGCGTTTACCGGCGAACTGCCAGCCAGTGATGAAGAGTTGCTTAATTTATTGGCCAGCACCCCTGGTATTGCGGTTTCACCGTATGGCGGGATTGTTCCGTTCGCCCGCGCCACCAGCGGCGACATTAACGAGATAGTGGCTCCAAAACAGGAATTCCTTGCCACACTCCCCGACGGTCCAGTAAAGAACAACGTCCTTAATCAGCTGGCAGCGATCGAAGAGAAGCGCATCAAGACGCCAGCAGAGAATATCCGGTTTAAGCTCAATAGCCGTTGGTTCGACCGTTCCGTCATTCTGGAATTTTTGCAGGAAAACGGCTATCCGGATCTGCGCTATGTGCAGTCAGTGCAGCTGGAAGGCGACGAAATGGTTTCTGACACCTATCACGGTGGTGATGGTCTGTTCGTCGGGCACCGATACGGTGTCGTCCAGCGCAAGGATAAAGAAACAGGCGAGATCCGCTACGAGTGGGACCGTAAATCAGGAGAAAACGCGACCGGGTTCCCGGCACAGCTGGAAAAGTATCTCAATGGTGCGCGTATCGGTGGCAAAGATAGCACGACGGCGAACGGGTACCGCGAGCAGATGGCTCTGCTTGAGGAGCAGTTCAATAAGTGGCTCAAGACGCATGATCGCTACGATGAGCTGGTTGCCAAATACAACACTGTTTTCAATAGCAATATCCCGTATGAACATTCTGGCGATCCGCTTGGGTTGAAGGGATTAAGCGGTAAGCGACAGCCATTTGATTACCAGAATAGCGAGGTGCGCCGACTGTCCGAAGATGGGCGCGGCATTATGGGATTCGGTACTGGAATAGGTAAAACCACGACCGCGCTGGCGCTTGAGGCGTTCAACTATGAGAACGGTCGCTCCACCCGTACTGCTTATGTAGTGCCTAAATCAGTGCTGGAAAACTGGTATTACGAAGCAAAAGAGTTCCTGAGTGAAGAAGCCTTCAGTAACTACCTGTTCGTCGGTCTGGATGTACTGATGGACGGCGATCAGATTCGCCAGGCGCCGGTGCTCGATGAGAACGGTAAACCTGTACTTGATGCTGATGGCACTCCACTTATGCGCGATGCCCTTAAGCTGGCAGATGAAGCCACTATCACGGCGCGGATGAACGCGATCCTGCACTCAAATTACCGTGCAGTCGTGTTTACCAAAGAACAATACGCCCGCATTCCGCTACGCGATGACACCGTAGATGAGCATGCACAGGATATGCTTTATGACTTCGTTGCTGCCGGGCGCGTAGCCAGCGCAATGGATTCCGATTCCCATCGCAAAGAGGCGGCGCGCCGCCGGATATTGTCGGAGTATTCAGATACCGGCACCGAAAAAGCAGAGAAGTATCCGTACTTTGAGGATATGGGCTTCGACAGCGTGATCGCCGACGAAGGCCACAACTACCGCAATAGCTATAAAAATGGTCGCGAAGCGTCACAGTTGGCCTATCTGCCCACCAGCGCGGTAGCGCAATCGGCGAGAGATATGGCAATCAAAAACGCGTACCTGATGAAAAAGAATGGCGGGCGCGGACCGGTTCTCCTGACTGCAACGCCAGTCGTTAACACCCCGATCGATGCATACAACATGCTTTTTCATGTTCTGCCGAAGGAATACTGGCAGAAGATGGGGATCTACGGTCCTGATGACTTCGTTAAATTCTTCGGCAAGACCAGGCTGGAAGCGGTACAGAAAATAAGCGGTGAAGTTGAAGAAAAAATGGCGCTGGTGGGCTTTGAAAACCTTGATGCGCTGCGCGGTATATTCCATCGGTGGACAACGCTTAAAACGGCGGAAGACGTTAAGGATACCGTGGAGATCCCGGAGCTGGACGAGCACCAGCAGGATGCACCACTTACTGAAGAACAACTGGCGGCGTATGAAGAATTGCGTCAGCAGGTGGAAGCGGCGGCCAAAGCCAACAATGGCGTAACGACCTCGGTCAATGAAGACGGCGTGATTGAGCACGAGAAAGCCCGTCCGATCTTCTCAATAATCAGGGATATGGACCGCGTATGTACTGACATGGACCTGTACTATCGCCGGATCACCTATCGTTTCCTGCCGGAGTACGCCGATGCGGTGCAGCAGCTGGCGGACAGTTTGCCTAAACAAGCCACCAGCGAAGACGACGACAGTGATGATTCAATCACGCAACAATCGCAATACTCCCTGATAGATAAGGGCGAGTTTATTCAGTTGCAGGTTCCGGAAGCGTTCGAGCAGGAAGTGAATAAGCGCCTGGCCAGGTTTGGCATTGACGAACAGACCGTAACTCACCCCGTTACGCCCAAATACGCGAAGCTGATTGCCACGCTGAAGGAGTTTTTCCCGGAAGGTAAGCAAATCATCTTCACCGATGAAAAAACGCAGCACCAGAAGCTCAAGCGCATTATCTGCAATGCTCTTAACCTTGAACCTTCAAAGGTGGGGATCCTGAATGCTCAGACGGTTGCAGAGGCAGGTAAAACCGGTAAGAAACTGAAAGCGGTTAAACCTCCGAAAGAGCTACCGGATGAACCAACAGATGCACAGATAGCGAAATACAACGAGCAAATGGCTCTGTATGACGCCTATATCGCGCAGCAAAATGAAATGTCGCTGGGCGGGCTGGAAAAGATTGCTGCCGACTTCCAGGAGGGCCGGACCCCGATCATCATCTGCAACAAAAAGGCAGAGGTGGGTATCAACCTGCATCGAGGAACGACGGATATCCACCACCTGACGTTGCCGTGGACTCCAGCCAGTATTGCACAGCGTAACGGTCGCGGCGCCCGTGTTGGCTCCAACCGTGCAAGCGTTCGCGTTCACTACTACTGCGGCAAGGGTTCTTTCGATGAATACCGCCTGAAGACACTGAAACGTAAAGCTGGTTGGATATCCGATATTCTCCGTTCAGATAAGTCAGAAATGGAGAACGCCGACGCCAACGACATGATCGAAATGCAGATGTATACCGCTAAGGATGACGGCGAACGTTTGGCTATGATGCAGGTTCAAATGGATAAGGCGAAAGCAGCGCAACGCGCTCGCCAGAAAGAACAGGCTACTATCGACCTTCAGAACTACATCAAGGCGCAGCACGCAGCTGGCGAGGATGTGGGGGGTACTTACCGCTGAATTAGAGCGAAACAAAGCGGAACTTGAAAAGACCACCGCCGAGGTAGCTAAATTCAAACAGGCGGCAATGGCCAAAGCAGCTGATAACGCAGACTGGAAGGCCCGCTGGGGGAGCGTCCATCACACAGACCGTACGTTGTTAGCACAGTATCGCGCGTCGTTGAAAAGCGCCATTCAGCGCAAGGCTAATATCTCTCAAGCCATCTCCCGCTATGAGAAATTATTGAACCGTACTCAGAAGGCCGCGACGGATATCAAACGCCTGCGCCCGCTGGTGGAGGATGCAATAAATAAAGGCATTCTGGATGTTGATCCTGACCTGGTTAACCATGCGAGTGAGTTCCTTGTTATCGGCGATCGCTCATGGCGTGTAGGCCAATACTACGATTGTGCCGGTGATATCGTCCGCATTAAGTCTCTGGACTTCGACAGCCAGCGCGCAGACGTGGAGATCATCTTTACCTTCAAAGGCACAAAATCGGGTAACTGGGATGTGAAGACGCTGGATAAACAGGTTGATGTAACTCCCGATGAAGATGCTGTTATGCAGAAAATCAGTGGTGGCGTCTCCATCGCCGGGATTAACGACATCATTTCCTGTGACGATTTCTACCGTTTCCAGCAGCGCGGCATGATCAAAATCACTGACTCATACGGCGTTCAGACTACAGAGTCAGGCTACAGCATTGATTTTGTTGGTACCTATACGGACCCGCTGAAGCATGCGGTTTATCCGGATCGCCGTGACGGCGCCCTGAAGTCGTCAATTGCTAAATGGGTGCTTGGTATGATGTCGGAAGGGAATAACCGCCAGGTCCGTTTGGCAGAAGTATTCCTGACTGAACTGTTTGGCTCCAATTATGGCGATGTAATCGCGTCATACGGAGATACGCTATCCCCTGAAGCAATTCAGGAGAAAATAGCGGATGCGATCGCCAGAATGCCGGAGAAAACAAGCCAGGGGGCTACCCGTAACGGGGATTCTGAACTTGAGGTCACCAATGCCATTTTCGGTACCAATGAGTTCCGGGCGTCAGATTTTGAGATCACCACAGCACAGTTTGGCACCATTGGCATTTACAGCAATAAAGACGAGATCAAGCAGGCAATGGACGCAGCAAGCGCGCGCATTGCAGCAGAACGGAAAACCAATCTGAATCATGCAGTCGCCGCGCTGACTCAATCGTGGGTAACAGCAATCAGGGAGGCCATCACCACAGGGAAAATCACACCTGCAATTGCGGATGTCGTAAACGAAGGCTCTAAATTTATGGATGCCTATAAAATGGATTCGGTGCAGTTGCCATCAGCCTATGGCCAACTCAGCTATCGCATGACCTACAACCTGGTATCAATGTTTTCTGACCTTGCCATCCTTGGGCTGGTGGACCTTAACGAGGTTACGCCGGAATTGCTCAGCATGCGCAAGAATCATGCGGAGATATTGCAGAGAATTAACACGGCACTTGCCGGTCGCACCGATGAAGAGAAACAGGCAGACGCTGATCGGATAAACCTGGCCCTTGGCAACATCACGGAGGAAGAAATTGCCGCCAGAAACGAGAAACAAGAAGAGTTATCATCAATACAAGGTGATGCCACCAGCATAGCTCAGTCTCTTGGTCTGAATTATCGCGTATCCACCGCCGACCTGAAGATGATGTACGCACCAAAATTCGCCGCTGGCGAGGTATTTGGGCTTCAGGAAGCCTCCGGCATGAAAGGCGTTCTTTTCCGCGCTAAAGACGCAATCAAGGCGAAATTCGGCGCTCGCTGGCTGCCAGCGAAGGCGAAGAACAGCGATTTCCCGGGCAACTGGTGGATTATTGAGACAAAACACAACGTGGCGGACGTTATGGCCGTCATCCAACAATACGCATAACAGGAGCGCCCGGTTCGCCGGGCGTCGCATAATATGGCCACACTATCTGATACAATAAAACCGAATAAAACATATCTTGAGGCGGTACTGCGTACGGCGTTGTTAGGAAAGACAGAAGACGAATACGTTGATTTTTTCCTGTCTGGGCTACGCGGGCGATTACTGAAAAATCCCCGCCTGTACCGCAGCTATGGCCCATACTGGCCGGAAATTAAAAAATTATTACTGGAGCGCGGTTATGGTAATTTCGGTCGTCTCGTTGACCGTGACGTTCGCAAAATTTACCGTTATGACCGCCCGGCGCTGACACTCATAGCCGCGACGCTCTACAGCCAGGAGCGTTTCGATAATGGCCAGATATACTCAGCCTGGCATTTACTGCCAGTGTCTGAAGAGGTTGATGACCAGGACTATGAGTTTGAGTCTTACGATTTGGAAGTTGAAGCCTTAGCACAGGCTGGAGAGAAAACTTGAAAAAGCGATACTACACAGTAAAGCATGGGACGCTACGAGCATTACAAGAGTTTGCTGACAAGCATAACGTTGAGGTGCGCAGGGAAGGGGGAAGTAAAGCTCTGCGCATGTACCGTCCGGACGGAAAATGGCGGACGGTCGTCGATTTCAAAACTAACAGCGTTCCCCAGGGCGTCCGCGACCGGGCATTCGAAGAATGGGAGCAGATCATCATAGATAATGCATTGCTCCTGAATATAGATTGATATACTTAAAGGTTGCGGTTACTGGCCCCTCTGATAGCCATACTCCATGAAGAGCAAACTTGTGAAGTTCCATATCTTCATACGTTTCTTGGTCATGGAGTATTTATATTGTATAGGTAGATATTGTTTGAGTGCTGTTATCACTGCATCGAGATGTAATTAGGACATGGTAATATACATTTCTTGAACGTACTATCTTTACCGGAGTGTAGTGGCATAGTAAA
>NZ_RHJM01000046.1:0-26389 GCF_004212315.1 Escherichia sp. E10V5 | reverse complement strand
GAAGGCGGCCGTACCGTTGGTGCGGGCGTTGTTGCTAAAGTTCTGAGCTAATTACGCGTTAATTAGTTTTGAATTAAAAAGGGCGCTTAGGCGCCCTTTTTGCTGCCCGTAATTTGAGTTCGAAATATTTCGTCGTAATTTCGCTGGCTGAACTGTGGCGCAAATAAAACTGTGCTATTGTAATCATAACTATTCTCATTTACACTTTGCGCAGAATTTGAACGGGAGTAATCATGTACGTTTGTTTGTGTAATGGTGTAAGTGACAAAAAAATTCGCCAGGCAGTCCGTCAGTTTCATCCTCAGTCTTTCCAACAATTACGCAAGTTTATTCCTGTGGGAAATCAATGCGGTAAGTGCATTCGCGCCGCACGCGAAGTGATGCAGGACGAGTTGATGCAGATGCCCGAATTTAAAGAGATTGCCTGAAGCTCACGCTTATTTTTTGACATCCCGCTAGCCCCATCTACGCTCTAATAGTGGAAGCGGAGGGACTATAAAATGAAAGGTGATGTTAAAATCATAAATTATCTCAATAAACTATTGGGAAATGAGCTTGTCGCGATCAATCAGTATTTTCTTCATGCCCGTATGTTTAAAAACTGGGGCCTGATGCGCCTTAATGATGTCGAATACCATGAATCTATCGATGAGATGAAGCACGCCGATAAATATATCGAGCGTATTTTGTTCTTAGAAGGGATCCCTAACTTACAGGATTTAGGCAAGCTAGGGATCGGTGAAGATGTCGAAGAGATGCTGCAATCCGACCTGCGATTAGAGCTGGAAGGTGCGAAGGATCTTCGTGAGGCTATCGCTTATGCCGACAGCGTTCATGACTATGTTAGCCGCGATATGATGATCGAGATCCTTGCTGATGAAGAAGGTCATATTGACTGGCTCGAAACTGAACTGGATCTCATCGGTAAAATCGGCCTACAAAATTACCTGCAATCACAAATTAAAGTTAAAGATTAATAGCCTGACAGCAGACTATCCCAGCCTACAATGAAACCCGCAGCTGCCAGAAATGGCCCAAAAGGTAGCGGGTTTTTTAAAGATTCTTTTCCTCTCATGAGCAGACCAATAACTACGGCTCCGCAAGCGAATGAGGCGGCAAGGAAAACCAGCCGTGGCAAGAAGGCCCATGTATGCCAGGCGCCAAGGGCGGCGAGAAACTTCACATCACCATAGCCTAATCCTTCTTTATGACGCAGTATGCGATATCCCCAGTAAATGACAGCGAATGTGCCGTAACCAATAATCGCCCCCCATAACGCATCGGCTAAACCGTCAGGATGACAAACCTGATAGAACAAAAGACCTGACCAGAGTAACGGGCAGGTAAACCTGTCAGGTAACAAGCCATGCTTTGCATCCCAGAAAAAAAGTAGGACTGATAAGCAAACGTACAAAATCAGAAAGGGAAGGGTAGCGACCATAAAACATCCTCTGTAATTGGAGTATCACCATCGAATAACTCCGGATACTCAGCAACAGCGAAATCGCTGATTTGTTAACCTGGTTCCGGTGAAAAACGCTATCTTCACGACCTTACAAATTTCGTGGAATGCAGCTCGCAATCTGTGCGTTGCGATTAATTTCTACCCGATGCTTGCGTCAATCTCAGATTTGCGTATAATGCGCGGGCTTGTCGTAGTTGACAGCAGGTTCAATCTGAACCTCAGTTAGCCGAATTTGGCTACCTAACAATGCTCCCAATCGGGGGGCTACGTAAGAACGGTTACACTCTCCCATCAATCGTAATGGGTCTGAGGAGTAATCATTTTCGTTTATAAAATAATTGGAGCTCTGGTCTCATGCAGAACCAAAGAATCCGTATCCGCCTGAAAGCGTTTGATCATCGTCTGATCGATCAAGCAACCGCGGAAATCGTCGAGACTGCCAAGCGCACTGGTGCGCAGGTCCGTGGTCCGATCCCGCTGCCGACACGCAAAGAGCGCTTCACTGTTCTGATCTCTCCGCACGTCAACAAAGACGCGCGCGATCAGTACGAAATCCGTACTCACTTGCGTCTGGTTGACATCGTTGAGCCAACCGAGAAAACCGTTGATGCTCTGATGCGTCTGGATCTGGCTGCCGGTGTAGACGTGCAGATCAGCCTGGGTTAATCAGGTCATTGAGCGATTGAGAGGTTGAAACAATGATTGGTTTAGTCGGTAAAAAAGTGGGTATGACCCGTATCTTCACAGAAGACGGCGTTTCTATCCCAGTAACCGTAATCGAAGTTGAAGCAAACCGCGTTACTCAGGTTAAAGACCTGGCTAACGATGGCTACCGTGCTATTCAGGTAACCACCGGTGCTAAAAAAGCTAACCGTGTGACCAAGCCTGAAGCTGGCCACTTCGCTAAAGCTGGCGTAGAAGCTGGCCGTGGTCTGTGGGAATTCCGCCTGGCTGAAGGCGAAGAGTTCACTGTAGGTCAGAGCATTAGCGTTGAACTGTTTGCTGACGTTAAAAAAGTTGACGTAACTGGCACCTCTAAAGGTAAAGGTTTCGCAGGTACCGTTAAGCGCTGGAACTTCCGTACCCAGGACGCTACTCACGGTAACTCCTTGTCTCACCGCGTACCGGGTTCTATCGGTCAGAACCAGACTCCGGGCAAAGTGTTCAAAGGCAAGAAAATGGCAGGTCAGATGGGTAACGAACGTGTAACCGTTCAGAGCCTTGACGTAGTACGCGTTGACGCTGAGCGCAACCTGCTGCTGGTTAAAGGTGCTGTCCCGGGTGCAACCGGTAGCGACCTGATCGTTAAACCAGCTGTGAAGGCGTAAGGAGATAGCAATGGAATTAGTATTGAAAGACGCGCAGAGCGCGCTGACTGTTTCCGAAACTACCTTCGGTCGTGATTTCAACGAAGCGCTGGTTCACCAGGTTGTTGTTGCTTATGCAGCCGGTGCTCGTCAGGGTACTCGTGCTCAGAAGACTCGTGCTGAAGTAACTGGTTCCGGTAAAAAACCGTGGCGCCAGAAAGGCACCGGCCGTGCGCGTTCTGGTTCTATCAAGAGCCCGATTTGGCGTTCTGGTGGCGTGACCTTCGCTGCTCGTCCGCAGGACCACAGTCAAAAAGTTAACAAGAAGATGTACCGCGGCGCGCTGAAAAGCATCCTGTCCGAACTGGTACGTCAGGATCGTCTGATCGTTGTCGAGAAGTTCTCTGTAGAAGCACCGAAAACCAAGCTGCTGGCACAGAAACTGAAAGACATGGCTCTGGAAGATGTGCTGATCATCACCGGTGAGCTGGACGAGAACCTGTTCCTGGCTGCGCGCAACCTGCACAAGGTTGACGTACGCGATGCAACTGGTATCGACCCGGTTAGCCTGATCGCCTTCGACAAAGTCGTAATGACTGCTGATGCTGTTAAGCAAGTTGAGGAGATGCTGGCATGATTCGTGAAGAACGTCTGCTGAAGGTGCTGCGTGCACCGCACGTTTCTGAAAAAGCGTCTACTGCGATGGAAAAATCCAACACCATCGTACTCAAAGTTGCTAAAGACGCGACCAAAGCAGAAATCAAAGCTGCTGTGCAGAAACTGTTTGAAGTCGAAGTCGAAGTCGTTAACACCCTGGTAGTTAAAGGGAAAGTTAAACGTCACGGACAGCGTATCGGTCGTCGTAGCGACTGGAAAAAAGCTTACGTCACCCTGAAAGAAGGCCAGAATCTGGACTTCGTTGGCGGCGCTGAGTAAGTCGGAGGAGTAATACAATGGCAGTTGTTAAATGTAAACCGACATCTCCGGGTCGTCGCCACGTTGTTAAAGTGGTTAACCCTGAGCTGCACAAGGGCAAACCTTTTGCTCCGTTGCTGGAAAAAAACAGCAAATCCGGTGGTCGTAACAACAATGGCCGTATCACCACTCGTCATATCGGTGGTGGCCACAAGCAGGCTTACCGTATTGTTGACTTCAAACGCAACAAAGACGGTATCCCGGCAGTTGTTGAACGTCTTGAGTACGATCCGAACCGTTCCGCGAACATCGCGCTGGTTCTGTACAAAGACGGTGAACGCCGTTACATCCTGGCCCCTAAAGGCCTGAAAGCTGGCGACCAGATTCAGTCTGGCGTTGATGCTGCAATCAAACCAGGTAACACCCTGCCGATGCGCAACATCCCGGTTGGTTCTACTGTTCACAACGTAGAAATGAAACCAGGTAAAGGCGGTCAGCTGGCACGTTCCGCTGGTACTTACGTTCAGATCGTTGCTCGTGATGGGGCTTATGTCACCCTGCGTCTGCGTTCTGGTGAAATGCGTAAAGTAGAAGCAGACTGCCGTGCAACTCTGGGCGAAGTTGGCAATGCTGAGCATATGCTGCGCGTTCTGGGTAAAGCAGGTGCTGCACGCTGGCGTGGTGTTCGTCCGACCGTTCGCGGTACCGCGATGAACCCGGTAGACCACCCACATGGTGGTGGTGAAGGTCGTAACTTTGGTAAGCACCCGGTAACTCCGTGGGGCGTTCAGACTAAAGGTAAGAAGACCCGCAGCAACAAGCGTACTGATAAATTCATCGTACGTCGCCGTAGCAAATAATTTTAGAGGATAAGCCATGCCACGTTCTCTCAAGAAAGGTCCTTTTATTGACCTGCACTTGCTGAAGAAGGTAGAGAAAGCGGTGGAAAGCGGAGACAAGAAGCCCCTGCGCACTTGGTCCCGTCGTTCAACGATCTTTCCTAACATGATCGGTTTGACCATCGCTGTCCATAATGGTCGTCAGCACGTTCCGGTATTTGTAACCGACGAAATGGTCGGCCACAAACTGGGTGAATTCGCACCGACTCGTACTTATCGCGGCCACGCTGCTGATAAAAAAGCGAAAAAGAAATAAGGTAGGAGGAAGAGATGGAAACTATCGCTAAACATCGCCATGCTCGTTCTTCTGCTCAGAAGGTTCGCCTTGTTGCTGACCTGATTCGCGGTAAGAAAGTGTCGCAGGCTCTGGATATTCTGACCTACACCAACAAGAAAGCGGCTGTACTGGTCAAGAAGGTTCTGGAATCTGCCATTGCTAACGCTGAACACAACGATGGCGCTGACATTGACGATCTGAAAGTTACGAAAATTTTCGTAGACGAAGGCCCGAGCATGAAGCGCATTATGCCGCGTGCAAAAGGTCGTGCAGATCGCATCCTGAAGCGCACCAGCCACATCACTGTGGTTGTGTCCGATCGCTGAGACTCTGGAGACTAGCAATGGGTCAGAAAGTACATCCTAATGGTATTCGCCTGGGTATTGTAAAACCATGGAACTCTACCTGGTTTGCGAACACCAAAGAATTCGCTGACAACCTGGACAGCGATTTTAAAGTACGTCAGTACCTGACAAAGGAACTGGCTAAAGCGTCCGTATCTCGTATCGTTATCGAGCGTCCGGCTAAGAGCATTCGTGTAACCATTCACACTGCTCGCCCGGGTATCGTTATCGGTAAAAAAGGTGAAGACGTAGAAAAACTGCGTAAGGTCGTAGCGGACATCGCTGGCGTTCCTGCACAGATCAACATCGCCGAAGTTCGTAAGCCTGAACTGGACGCAAAACTGGTTGCTGACAGCATCACTTCTCAGCTGGAACGTCGCGTTATGTTCCGTCGTGCTATGAAGCGTGCTGTACAGAACGCAATGCGTCTGGGCGCTAAAGGTATTAAAGTTGAAGTTAGCGGCCGTCTGGGCGGCGCGGAAATCGCACGTACCGAATGGTACCGCGAAGGTCGCGTACCGCTGCACACTCTGCGTGCTGACATCGACTACAACACCTCTGAAGCGCACACCACTTACGGTGTAATCGGCGTTAAAGTGTGGATCTTCAAAGGCGAGATCCTGGGTGGTATGGCTGCTGTTGAACAACCGGAAAAACCGGCTGCTCAGCCTAAAAAGCAGCAGCGTAAAGGCCGTAAATAAGGAGCGTCGCTGATGTTACAACCAAAGCGTACAAAATTCCGTAAAATGCACAAAGGCCGTAACCGCGGTCTGGCGCAGGGTACGGATGTTAGCTTCGGCAGCTTCGGTCTGAAAGCTGTTGGCCGTGGTCGTCTGACTGCACGTCAGATCGAAGCAGCACGTCGTGCTATGACCCGTGCAGTTAAGCGTCAAGGTAAGATCTGGATCCGTGTGTTCCCGGACAAACCGATCACTGAAAAGCCGCTGGCAGTGCGTATGGGTAAAGGTAAAGGTAACGTGGAGTATTGGGTTGCCTTGATTCAGCCGGGTAAAGTCCTGTATGAAATGGACGGTGTTCCGGAAGAGCTGGCCCGTGAAGCATTCAAGCTGGCAGCAGCGAAACTGCCGATTAAAACCACCTTTGTAACTAAGACGGTGATGTAATGAAAGCAAAAGAGCTGCGTGAGAAGAGCGTTGAAGAGCTGAACACCGAGCTGCTGAACTTGCTGCGTGAGCAGTTCAACCTGCGTATGCAGGCTGCAAGTGGCCAGCTGCAACAGTCTCACCTGTTGAAGCAAGTGCGTCGCGATGTCGCACGCGTTAAGACTTTACTGAACGAGAAGGCGGGTGCGTAATGACCGATAAAATCCGTACTCTGCAAGGTCGCGTTGTTAGCGACAAAATGGAGAAATCCATTGTTGTTGCTATCGAACGTTTTGTGAAACACCCGATCTACGGTAAATTCATCAAGCGTACGACCAAACTGCACGTACATGACGAGAACAACGAATGCGGTATCGGTGACGTGGTTGAAATCCGCGAATGCCGTCCGCTGTCCAAGACTAAATCCTGGACGCTGGTTCGCGTTGTAGAGAAAGCGGTTCTGTAATACAGTACACTCTCTCGATACGAATAAACGGCTCAGAAATGAGCCGTTTATTTTTTCTACCCATATCCTTGAAGCGGTGTTATAATGCCGCGCCCTCGATATGGGGATTTTTAACGACCTGATTTTCGGGTCTCAGTAGTAGTTGACATTAGCGGAGCACTAAAATGATCCAAGAACAGACTATGCTGAACGTCGCCGACAACTCCGGTGCACGTCGCGTAATGTGTATCAAGGTTCTGGGTGGCTCGCACCGTCGCTACGCAGGCGTAGGCGACATCATCAAGATCACCATCAAAGAAGCAATTCCGCGTGGTAAGGTCAAAAAAGGTGATGTGCTGAAGGCGGTAGTGGTGCGCACCAAGAAGGGTGTTCGTCGCCCGGACGGTTCTGTCATTCGCTTCGATGGTAATGCTTGTGTTCTTCTGAACAACAACAGCGAGCAGCCTATCGGTACGCGTATTTTTGGGCCGGTAACTCGTGAGCTTCGTAGTGAGAAGTTCATGAAAATTATCTCTCTGGCACCAGAAGTACTCTAAGGAGCGAATCATGGCAGCGAAAATCCGTCGTGATGACGAAGTTATCGTGTTAACCGGTAAAGATAAAGGTAAACGCGGTAAAGTTAAGAATGTCCTGTCTTCCGGCAAGGTCATTGTTGAAGGTATCAACCTGGTTAAGAAACATCAGAAGCCGGTTCCGGCCCTGAACCAACCGGGTGGCATCGTTGAAAAAGAAGCCGCTATTCAGGTTTCCAACGTAGCAATCTTCAATGCGGCAACCGGCAAGGCTGACCGTGTAGGCTTTAGATTCGAAGACGGTAAGAAAGTCCGTTTCTTCAAGTCTAACAGCGAAACTATCAAGTAATTTGGAGTAGTACGATGGCGAAACTGCATGATTACTACAAAGACGAAGTAGTTAAAAAACTCATGACTGAGTTTAACTACAATTCTGTCATGCAAGTCCCTCGGGTCGAGAAGATCACCCTGAACATGGGTGTTGGTGAAGCGATCGCTGACAAAAAACTGCTGGATAACGCAGCAGCAGACCTGGCAGCAATCTCCGGTCAAAAACCGCTGATCACCAAAGCACGCAAATCTGTTGCAGGCTTCAAAATCCGTCAGGGCTATCCGATCGGCTGTAAAGTAACTCTGCGTGGCGAACGCATGTGGGAGTTCTTTGAGCGCCTGATCACTATTGCTGTACCGCGTATCCGTGACTTCCGTGGCTTGTCCGCTAAGTCTTTCGACGGTCGTGGTAATTACAGCATGGGTGTCCGTGAGCAGATCATCTTCCCAGAAATCGACTACGATAAAGTCGACCGCGTTCGTGGTTTGGATATTACCATTACCACTACTGCGAAATCTGACGAAGAAGGCCGTGCTCTGCTGGCTGCCTTTGACTTCCCGTTCCGCAAGTAAGGTAGGGTTACTAAATGGCTAAGCAATCAATGAAAGCACGCGAAGTAAAACGCGTAGCTTTAGCTGATAAATACTTCGCGAAACGCGCTGAACTGAAAGCGATCATCTCTGATGTGAACGCTTCCGACGAAGATCGTTGGAATGCTGTTCTCAAGCTGCAGACTCTGCCGCGTGATTCCAGCCCGTCTCGTCAGCGTAACCGCTGCCGTCAAACAGGTCGTCCGCATGGTTTCCTGCGGAAGTTCGGGTTGAGCCGTATTAAGGTCCGTGAAGCCGCTATGCGCGGTGAAATCCCGGGTCTGAAAAAGGCTAGCTGGTAATTGTCACCAATTGAATCACGGGAGTAAAGACAGATGAGCATGCAAGATCCGATCGCGGATATGCTGACCCGTATCCGTAACGGTCAGGCCGCGAACAAAGCTGCGGTCACCATGCCTTCCTCCAAGCTGAAAGTGGCAATCGCCAACGTGCTGAAGGAAGAAGGTTTTATTGAAGATTTTAAAGTTGAAGGCGACACCAAGCCTGAACTGGAACTTACTCTGAAGTATTTCCAGGGCAAAGCTGTTGTAGAAAGCATTCAGCGTGTCAGCCGCCCAGGTCTGCGCATCTATAAACGTAAAGATGAGCTGCCGAAAGTTATGGCGGGTCTGGGTATCGCAGTTGTTTCTACCTCTAAAGGTGTTATGACTGATCGTGCAGCGCGCCAGGCTGGTCTTGGTGGCGAAATTATCTGCTACGTAGCCTAATCGGAGGAAAAAATGTCTCGTGTTGCTAAAGCACCGGTCGTTGTTCCTGCCGGCGTTGATGTAAAAATCAACGGTCAGGTTATTACGATCAAAGGTAAAAACGGCGAGCTGACTCGTACTCTCAACGATGCTGTTGAAGTTAAACATGCAGATAATACCCTGACCTTCGGTCCGCGTGATGGTTACGCAGACGGTTGGGCTCAGGCTGGTACCGCGCGTGCCCTGCTGAACTCAATGGTTATCGGTGTTACCGAAGGCTTCACTAAGAAGCTGCAGCTGGTTGGTGTAGGTTACCGTGCAGCGGTTAAAGGCAATGTGATTAACCTGTCTCTGGGTTTCTCTCATCCTGTTGACCATCAGCTGCCTGCGGGTATCACTGCTGAATGTCCGACTCAGACTGAAATCGTGCTGAAAGGCGCTGATAAGCAGATGATCGGCCAGGTTGCAGCGGATCTGCGCGCCTACCGTCGTCCTGAGCCTTACAAAGGCAAGGGTGTTCGTTACGCCGACGAAGTCGTGCGTACCAAAGAGGCTAAGAAGAAGTAAGGTAACACTATGGATAAGAAATCTGCTCGTATCCGTCGTGCGACCCGCGCACGCCGCAAGCTCCAGGAGCTGGGCGCAACTCGCCTGGTGGTACATCGTACCCCGCGTCACATTTACGCACAGGTAATTGCACCGAACGGTTCTGAAGTTCTGGTAGCTGCTTCTACTGTAGAAAAAGCTATCGCTGAACAACTGAAGTACACCGGTAACAAAGACGCGGCTGCAGCTGTGGGTAAAGCTGTCGCTGAACGCGCTCTGGAAAAAGGCATCAAAGATGTATCCTTTGACCGTTCCGGGTTCCAATATCATGGTCGTGTCCAGGCACTGGCAGATGCTGCCCGTGAAGCTGGCCTTCAGTTCTAAGGTAGAGGTGTAAGATGGCTCACATCGAAAAACAAGCTGGCGAACTGCAGGAAAAGCTGATCGCGGTAAACCGCGTATCTAAAACCGTTAAAGGTGGTCGTATTTTCTCCTTCACAGCTCTGACTGTAGTTGGCGATGGTAACGGTCGCGTTGGTTTTGGTTACGGTAAAGCGCGTGAAGTTCCAGCAGCGATCCAGAAAGCGATGGAAAAAGCCCGTCGCAATATGATTAACGTCGCGCTGAATAACGGCACTCTGCAACACCCTGTTAAAGGTGTTCATACGGGTTCTCGCGTATTCATGCAGCCGGCTTCCGAAGGTACCGGTATCATCGCCGGTGGTGCAATGCGCGCCGTTCTGGAAGTCGCTGGGGTTCATAACGTTCTGGCTAAAGCATATGGTTCCACCAACCCGATTAACGTGGTTCGTGCAACTATCGATGGCCTGGAAAATATGAATTCTCCAGAAATGGTCGCTGCCAAGCGTGGTAAATCCGTTGAAGAAATTCTGGGGAAATAAACCATGGCAAAGACTATTAAAATTACTCAAACCCGCAGTGCAATCGGTCGTCTGCCGAAACACAAGGCAACGCTGCTTGGCCTGGGTCTGCGTCGTATTGGTCACACCGTAGAGCGCGAGGATACTCCTGCTATTCGCGGTATGATCAACGCGGTTTCCTTCATGGTTAAAGTTGAGGAGTAAGAGATGCGTTTAAATACTCTGTCTCCGGCCGAAGGCTCCAAAAAGGCGGGTAAACGCCTGGGTCGTGGTATCGGTTCTGGCCTCGGTAAAACCGGTGGTCGTGGTCACAAAGGTCAGAAATCTCGTTCTGGCGGTGGCGTACGTCGCGGTTTCGAGGGTGGTCAGATGCCTCTGTACCGTCGTCTGCCGAAATTCGGCTTCACTTCTCGTAAAGCAGCGATTACAGCCGAAGTTCGTCTGTCTGACCTGGCTAAAGTAGAAGGCGGTGTTGTAGACCTGAACACGCTGAAAGCGGCTAACATTATCGGTATCCAGATCGAGTTCGCGAAAGTGATCCTGGCTGGCGAAGTAACTACTCCGGTAACTGTTCGTGGCCTGCGTGTTACTAAAGGCGCTCGTGCTGCTATCGAAGCTGCTGGCGGTAAAATCGAGGAATAAGTAGCAGATGGCTAAACAACCGGGATTAGATTTTCAAAGTGCCAAAGGTGGCTTAGGCGAGCTGAAACGCAGACTGCTGTTTGTTATCGGTGCGCTGATTGTGTTCCGTATTGGCTCTTTTATTCCGATCCCTGGTATTGATGCCGCTGTACTTGCCAAACTGCTTGAGCAACAGCGAGGCACCATCATTGAGATGTTTAACATGTTCTCTGGTGGTGCTCTCAGCCGTGCTTCTATCTTTGCTCTGGGGATCATGCCGTATATTTCGGCGTCGATCATTATCCAGCTGCTGACGGTGGTTCACCCGACGTTGGCAGAAATTAAGAAAGAAGGGGAGTCTGGTCGTCGTAAGATCAGCCAGTACACCCGTTACGGTACTCTGGTGCTGGCAATATTCCAGTCAATCGGTATTGCTACCGGTCTGCCGAATATGCCTGGTATGCAAGGCCTGGTTATTAACCCGGGCTTTGCATTCTACTTCACCGCTGTTGTAAGTCTGGTCACAGGAACGATGTTCCTGATGTGGTTGGGCGAACAGATCACTGAACGAGGTATCGGCAACGGTATTTCAATCATTATCTTCGCCGGTATTGTCGCGGGACTCCCGCCAGCCATTGCCCATACTATCGAGCAAGCGCGTCAAGGCGACCTGCACTTCCTCGTGTTGCTGTTGGTTGCAGTATTAGTATTTGCAGTGACGTTCTTTGTTGTATTTGTTGAGCGTGGTCAACGCCGCATTGTGGTAAACTACGCAAAACGTCAGCAAGGTCGTCGTGTCTATGCTGCACAGAGCACACATTTACCGCTGAAAGTGAATATGGCGGGGGTAATCCCGGCAATCTTCGCTTCCAGTATTATTCTGTTCCCGGCTACCATCGCGTCATGGTTCGGGGGCGGTACTGGTTGGAACTGGCTGACAACAATTTCGCTGTATTTGCAGCCTGGGCAACCGCTTTATGTGTTACTCTATGCGTCTGCAATCATCTTCTTCTGTTTCTTCTACACGGCGTTGGTTTTCAACCCGCGTGAAACAGCAGATAACCTGAAGAAGTCCGGTGCATTTGTACCAGGAATTCGTCCGGGAGAGCAAACGGCGAAGTATATCGATAAAGTAATGACCCGCCTGACCTTGGTTGGTGCGCTGTACATTACCTTTATCTGCCTGATCCCGGAGTTCATGCGTGATGCAATGAAAGTACCGTTCTACTTCGGTGGGACCTCACTGCTTATCGTTGTTGTCGTGATTATGGACTTTATGGCTCAAGTGCAAACTCTGATGATGTCCAGTCAGTATGAGTCTGCATTGAAGAAGGCGAACCTGAAAGGCTACGGCCGATAATTGGTCGCCCGAGAAGTTACGGAGAGTAAAAATGAAAGTTCGTGCTTCCGTCAAGAAATTATGCCGTAACTGCAAAATCGTTAAGCGTGATGGTGTCATCCGTGTGATTTGCAGTGCCGAGCCGAAGCATAAACAGCGCCAAGGCTGATTTATTCGCATATTTTTCTTGCAAAGTTGGGTTGAGCTGGCTAGATTAGCCAGCCAATCTTTTGTATGTCTGTGCGTTTCCATTTGAGTATCCTGAAAACGGGCTTTTCAGCATGGAACGTACATATTAAATAGTAGGAGTGCATAGTGGCCCGTATAGCAGGCATTAACATTCCTGATCATAAGCATGCCGTAATCGCATTAACTTCGATTTATGGCGTCGGCAAGACCCGTTCTAAAGCCATCCTGGCTGCAGCGGGTATCGCTGAAGATGTTAAGATCAGTGAGCTGTCTGAAGGACAAATCGACACGCTGCGTGACGAAGTTGCCAAATTTGTCGTTGAAGGTGATCTGCGCCGTGAAATCAGCATGAGCATCAAGCGCCTGATGGATCTTGGTTGCTATCGCGGTTTGCGTCATCGTCGTGGTCTACCGGTTCGCGGTCAGCGTACCAAGACCAACGCACGTACCCGTAAGGGTCCGCGCAAACCGATCAAGAAATAATCGGGGTGATTGAATAATGGCAAAGGCACCAATTCGTGCACGTAAACGTGTAAGAAAACAAGTCTCTGACGGCGTGGCTCATATCCATGCTTCTTTCAACAACACCATCGTGACTATCACTGATCGTCAGGGTAACGCGTTGGGTTGGGCAACAGCCGGTGGTTCCGGTTTCCGTGGTTCTCGCAAATCCACTCCGTTTGCAGCTCAGGTTGCAGCAGAGCGTTGCGCTGACGCCGTGAAAGAATACGGCATCAAGAATCTGGAAGTTATGGTTAAAGGTCCGGGTCCAGGCCGCGAATCTACTATTCGTGCTCTGAACGCCGCAGGTTTCCGCATCACTAACATTACTGATGTGACTCCGATCCCTCATAACGGTTGTCGTCCGCCGAAAAAACGTCGCGTATAACGCTTCGTTTTCCAGGTTTGTTGGAGAAAGAAAATGGCAAGATATTTGGGTCCTAAGCTCAAGCTGAGCCGTCGTGAGGGCACCGACTTATTCCTTAAGTCTGGCGTTCGCGCGATCGATACCAAGTGTAAAATTGAACAAGCTCCTGGCCAGCACGGTGCGCGTAAACCGCGTCTGTCTGACTATGGTGTGCAGTTGCGTGAAAAGCAAAAAGTTCGCCGTATCTATGGTGTGCTGGAGCGTCAGTTCCGTAACTACTACAAAGAAGCAGCACGTCTGAAAGGCAACACCGGTGAAAACCTGTTGGCTCTGCTGGAAGGTCGTCTGGACAACGTTGTATACCGTATGGGCTTCGGTGCCACTCGTGCAGAAGCACGCCAGCTGGTTAGCCATAAAGCAATTATGGTAAACGGTCGTGTTGTTAACATCGCTTCTTATCAGGTTAGTCCGAATGACGTTGTAAGCATTCGTGAGAAAGCGAAGAAGCAGTCTCGCGTGAAAGCCGCTCTGGAGCTGGCTGAGCAGCGTGAAAAGCCAACCTGGCTGGAAGTTGATGCTGGCAAGATGGAAGGTACGTTTAAGCGTAAGCCGGAGCGTTCTGATCTGTCTGCGGACATTAACGAACACCTGATCGTCGAGCTTTACTCCAAGTAAAGCTTAGTACCAAAGAGAGGACACAATGCAGGGTTCTGTGACAGAGTTTCTAAAACCGCGCCTGGTTGATATCGAGCAAGTGAGTTCGACGCACGCCAAGGTGACCCTTGAGCCTTTAGAGCGTGGCTTTGGCCATACTCTGGGTAACGCACTGCGCCGTATTCTGCTCTCATCGATGCCGGGTTGCGCGGTGACCGAGGTTGAGATTGATGGTGTACTACATGAGTACAGCACCAAAGAAGGCGTTCAGGAAGATATCCTGGAAATCCTGCTCAACCTGAAAGGGCTGGCGGTGAGAGTTCAGGGCAAAGATGAAGTTATTCTTACCTTGAATAAATCTGGCATTGGCCCTGTGACTGCAGCCGATATCACCCACGACGGTGATGTCGAAATCGTCAAGCCGCAGCACGTGATCTGCCACCTGACCGATGAGAACGCGTCTATTAGCATGCGTATCAAAGTTCAGCGCGGTCGTGGTTATGTGCCGGCTTCTACCCGAATTCATTCGGAAGAAGATGAGCGCCCAATCGGCCGTCTGCTGGTCGACGCATGCTACAGCCCTGTAGAGCGTATTGCCTACAATGTTGAAGCAGCGCGTGTAGAACAGCGTACCGACCTGGACAAGCTGGTCATCGAAATGGAAACCAACGGCACAATCGATCCTGAAGAGGCGATTCGTCGTGCGGCAACCATTCTGGCTGAACAACTGGAAGCTTTCGTTGACTTACGTGATGTACGTCAGCCGGAAGTGAAAGAAGAGAAACCAGAGTTCGATCCGATCCTGCTGCGCCCTGTTGACGATCTGGAATTGACTGTCCGCTCTGCTAACTGCCTTAAAGCAGAAGCTATCCACTATATCGGTGATCTGGTACAACGTACCGAGGTTGAGCTCCTTAAAACGCCTAACCTTGGTAAAAAATCTCTTACTGAGATTAAAGACGTGCTGGCTTCCCGTGGACTGTCTCTGGGTATGCGCCTGGAAAACTGGCCACCGGCAAGCATCGCTGACGAGTAACCGGATCACAGGTTAAGGTTTTACTGAGAAGGATAAGGTCATGCGCCATCGTAAGAGTGGTCGTCAACTGAACCGCAACAGCAGCCATCGCCAGGCTATGTTCCGCAATATGGCAGGTTCACTGGTTCGTCATGAAATCATCAAGACGACTCTGCCTAAAGCGAAAGAGCTGCGCCGCGTAGTTGAGCCGCTGATTACTCTTGCCAAGACTGATAGCGTTGCTAATCGTCGTCTGGCATTCGCCCGTACTCGTGATAACGAGATCGTGGCAAAACTGTTTAACGAACTGGGCCCGCGTTTCGCGAGCCGTGCCGGTGGTTACACTCGTATTCTGAAGTGTGGCTTCCGTGCAGGCGACAACGCGCCGATGGCTTACATCGAGCTGGTTGATCGTTCAGAGAAAGCAGAAGCTGCTGCAGAGTAATCTGAAGCAACGTAAAAAAACCCGCCCCGGCGGGTTTTTTTATATCTGTAGTATCCCCACTTATCTACAATAGCTGTACTCTTTTTGTTCATCCCCTGGAGTATTTATGTGGTTACTTGACCAGTGGGCAGAGCGCCATATTACTGAAGCACAGGCTAAAGGTGAGTTTGAAAATCTCCCAGGCAGTGGTGAACCATTAATCCTGGAAGATGACACACATGTGCCGCCGGAACTGCGTGCGGGCTATCGCTTGTTAAAGAATGCCGGCTGTTTACCGCCAGAACTTGAGCAGCGCAAGGAAGCTATTCAGCTTCTGGATATTCTCAACGGTATCCGTCAGGATGATCCGCAATATCAAGATGTTAGCCGTCAGTTGTCTTTACTGGAGTTGAAACTGCGGCAAGCAGGTTTGAGTACTGAATTTTTACGTGGCGAATATGCAGATAAGCTTCTGCATAAAATTAATGACAACTGAGAGATAATTTATGTATCGCATTGGTGAGTTGGCAAAACTGGCAGAAGTTACGCCCGACACAATACGTTATTACGAAAAACAGCAGATGATGGATCATGAAGTTCGTACGGAAGGAGGCTTTCGCCTGTATACCGAAAGCGATCTCCAACGGTTGAAATTTATTCGGCATGCCAGACAACTTGGTTTCAGTCTTGAGTCGATCCGTGAGTTACTTTCGATCCGTATCGATCCTGAACATCATACTTGTCAGGAATCAAAAGGTATTGTGCAGGAAAGATTACAGGAAGTGGAAGCGCGGATAGCTGAGTTGCAGAGCATGCAGCGTTCCTTGCAACGTCTTAACGATGCCTGTTGTGGTAGCGCCCATAGCAGCGTTTATTGCTCTATCCTTGAAGCTCTTGAACAAGGAGCCAGCGGTGTCAAAGCAGGTTGTTGATTTTTTGCACTGACGGGATTACACTCGCGCCGTTAAATAACCAACTGGAGTTTTTATGAGTCGATATCAGCATACGAAAGGGCAGATAAAGGATAATGCGATTGAAGCATTACTACATGACCCTTTGTTCAGGCAGCGTGTAGAAAAAAATAAAAAAGGGAAAGGCAGTTATATGCGAAAAGGAAAACATGGCAATCGGGGTAGCTGGGAGGCCAGTGGCAAGAAAGTAAATCACTTTTTTACCACTGGCCTTCTGCTTTCAGGCGCTTGTTAAGATCGGTTATTCTGCTCTTTCAGCAAATCACGAATTTCTGTCAGTAATACTTCTTCTTTAGTTGGTGCAGGTGCTGCTGCTGGTTCTTCTTTCTTACGATTCAGTTTGTTGATTAGTTTAATCGCCATAAAGATGGCAAAGGCCACAATCAGAAAATCAAAGACATTTTGAATGAAGACACCGTAATGCATCACAACAGCAGGGATATCCCCCTGCGCATCGCGTAGCGTGACAGCAAACTGTTTAAAGTCGATCCCGCCAATTAATAATCCTAAAGGTGGCATGATGATATCGGCAACCAGTGAAGAGACGATCTTCCCGAATGCCGCACCGATAATGACACCCACCGCCAAATCCACCACGTTCCCGCGCATCGCAAATTCGCGAAATTCTTTAATAATGCTCATGTTATTCTCCCTATGAAGCCGACAACCATAAGTCTAACAAATGTTAAGCCATTTTCCTGCCAGGAATGAATTTAATTAATCCTTGATATTCAAAGGGAAATAATAAGGCGTCATTAGACGCCTTATTAATTACAAAAAGAAAGGACTTGGCTGGAAGAGTCTTTCGACGTCGGTAATAAACTTTTTATCTGTGAGGAACATAATCACGTGATCGCCTTGCTCAATGCGCAGATTGTCATTGGCAATCATCACGTCGTTTCCACGTACCACCGCTCCAATAATCGTTCCTGGCGGTAACTTGATTTCATCAATGACTCTGCCGACAACGCGAGAGGTGCTTTCATCACCGTGAGCAACGGCTTCAATAGCTTCTGCTACGCCGCGGCGCAATGAGGAAACACCAACAATATCTGCTTTTCGTACATGACTAAGCAACGCAGAAATAGTTGCTTGTTGTGGTGAAATCGCAATATCGATCACGCTCCCCTGAACCAGATCCACATAAGCGCGACGCTGGATCAATACCATCACCTTTTTCGCACCCATACGTTTGGCGAGCATGGCTGACATGATATTGGCCTCGTCATCGTTGGTGACGGCAATAAACAGATCAACTTGATCGATATGTTCTTCGGCCAGCAGTTCTTGATCCGACGCATCACCAAAAAAGACGATCGTATTCTGCAACTTTTCCGCCAGTTCGGCAGCGCGCTGCTGATTACGTTCGATGAGT
The DNA here is from genome assembly GCF_004212315.1 of Escherichia sp. E10V5. Taxonomy (NCBI): domain Bacteria; kingdom Pseudomonadati; phylum Pseudomonadota; class Gammaproteobacteria; order Enterobacterales; family Enterobacteriaceae; genus Escherichia; species Escherichia sp. E10V5. The sequence goes on along the minus strand of NZ_RHJM01000046.1, from coordinate 8,590 downwards.
TTGACGCTGTAATCTTTTTCCAGGCGACGCGCCAGCCCTGCACCGATATTACCGCCACCAACCAGCATGATCCGCTTATACGGTTTTTCCAGTCGCTGTAATTCACTCATCACCGCGCGTATATGCTGCGAGGCGGCAATAAAGAACACTTCATCACCAGCTTCAACAATAGTCGAACCTTGCGGGCGGATAGGACGGTCGTGGCGGAAAATTGCCGCCACGCGGGTATCGATATGTGGCATATGCTCGCGCATGGTCGAAAGCGCATTACCAATAAGCGGGCCACCATAATAGGCTTTTACCACTGCAAGGCTCACTTTGCCCTCAGCGAAGTTCACCACCTGCAATGCGCCGGGATACTCAATCAGTCGGTAAATATTATCGATAACCAACTGCTCAGGTGCGATCAGATGATCAATCGGTACAGCATCTGAATGAAATAGCTTATCGGCATCGCGCACGTAGTCTGGTGAGCGGATACGAGCGATGCGATTAGGGGTGTTGAAAAGTGAGTAGGCTACCTGGCAGGCAACCATATTGGTTTCATCTGAACTGGTTACAGCAACCAGCATATCGGCGTCGTCGGCACCTGCCTCCCGCAATACGCGTGGATGAGAGCCATGCCCCTGCACGACTCGCAGGTCAAATTTATCCTGCAAGGTCCGCAGACGCTCACCGTTGGTATCGACAACGGTAATGTCGTTATTCTCGCCAACCAGGTTTTCCGCCAGCGTGCCGCCAACCTGACCGGCACCCAGAATGATAATTTTCATCAGTCGCGACCCGTTATCTCATCACTTTTTGATTAGCTTAGCGTAAAAGAAGCCGTCGCCCTCTTCGGCACCAGGCAGATTTTGCTTACCCGGTTGTTCTGGTGTTCCGGTTTCGCAAAGTTCAGCATCAACGGTACGTTGCAAAAAGGCTTTAATCTGCTGGCTATTTTCTTCCGGTAACACCGAACAGGTAGCATAAACCAGCGTTCCGCCAGATTTTAAATGTGGCCAGATGGCGTCGAGAATTTCAGACTGCAACTGCGCGAGTTCCGGGATATCGCGATCGCGACGCAGCCATTTGATATCCGGATGGCGACGTATTACACCGGTTGCCGAACAGGGCGCATCTAATAAAATGCGATCGAACTGTTGCTCGCCACACCATTGGGAAGGATAGCGCCCGTCACCTTGTTTCACGGTTGCCTTCATACCAAGGCGTTTTAAATTGTCGTAAACGCGAGAGAGGCGCTGTTCGTCAATATCAACCGCAAGAACCTGCGCTTCTGGTGCCACCTCAAGGATATGCGTTGTTTTACCGCCGGGGGCGGCACAAAGATCCAGAATGTGCTCACCGTTTTGTGGCGCAAGCCAGGTCATGCAACCTTGCGCTGATGCATCCTGAACGGTAACCCATCCTTCTTCAAAACCGGGTAGCGCATGAACAGGTGCAGGTGTTTCCAGGCGTACTGCATCAGGGTAATCCGAATGCGGGAAGCCTTTCATTCCTGCTTCATCCAGCAATGCAAGCCAACTGTCGCGGGAATGATGCGTACGATTAACGCGCAGCCACATTGGCGGACGCTGGTTATTGGCATCAACGATAGATTGCCACTGCTCTGGATACGCTTTTTGCAGACGCTTCAGCAACCAGGAAGGATGCAGATAACGTGCATCACTGGCATTAAACTCGGCTAATAACTCTTCTTGCTGACGCTGGAACTGACGTAATACGCCGTTAATCAACCCTTTAAGTTGCGGGCGCTTAATTGTGACAGCGCCTTCAACCGTTTCAGCCAGCGCAGCATGCGGTGGAATGCGGGTATAAAGCAGTTGATACAAACCAACCATAATCAGGTAATGCACGGTCCGCTGTTTGCCTGTCATCGGACGGGCCATTAACTTATTAATCAGCCAGTCTAACTGTGAAAGCGTGCGCAGTACGCCAAAGCACAACTCTTGAAGAAGTGCTTTGTCTTTATCGGAAACCTTTTGCTGGAGCGCTGGCAAAATGTTGCTTAATGATTGCCCTTGCTCGACGACTTGTTCAACGGCCTGGGCCGCCATGCTACGTAAATTACGTTGTTTTTTCATAAGTATAAAAATGCCCGGCAAGACCGGGCTTAGAAGAGTGGACTATCAGGCCAGACGCTTGCCCGGAACAAACCATTCCCGACGAGAATTCAGGAGGTCTTGTGCGCTCATCGCTTTCTTACCCGCAGGTTGTAACGAGAGCAGGTTCAGGATGCCATCACCAGTCGCAACCTGGATGCCTTGTTTGTTGGCTTCAAGGATCGTTCCTGGGGCAGCGTTGGTTACCGTATCAATGACCGACGCTTTCCAGACTTTAACCGGCTGTCCTTCAATTTCCAGCCAGCTCATTGGCCATGGATTGAAAGCGCGAATGCAGCGTTCAAGCTGCGCTGCCGAAAGTGACCAGTCAATACGCGCTTCTTCTTTACTCAACTTTTCGGCGTAAGTAACGAGAGTTTCGTCCTGCACTTCCGGTTTTGCCGAGCCGTCTGCCAGTTGTTTCAATGTGGCGATAAGCCCTTGTGGGCCAAGCTCTGCCAGTTTGTCATATAACGTGCCACTGGTATCTTCTGTGGTAATCGGGCAGGAGAGTTTATAGAGCATGTCGCCCGTGTCTAAACCGACATCCATTTGCATAATGGTTACGCCGGTTTCTGCATCGCCCGCCCACAGCGAACGTTGGATTGGTGCAGCACCGCGCCAACGTGGCAGCAGTGAACCATGAACGTTGATACAGCCAAGACGCGGCATTTCCAGCACCGCTTTAGGCAGAATCAGCCCATAGGCGACGACGACCATAACATCAGCCTGCAGATCGGCGACCAGTTGCTGGTTTTCTTGTGGACGCAGGGAAACAGGTTGAAAAACGGGTAGACCTTTTTCCTCAGCCAGAACTTTAACCGGGCTGGGCATCAGTTTTTTACCGCGTCCTGCCGGTCGGTCTGGCTGGGTGAACACGCCAACGACGTTATGACCAGAAGACAACAGCGCGTCGAGATGACGCGCTGCAAAGTCAGGTGTTCCCGCAAAAATAATACGTAGTGATTCTGACACGTTAGTTCTTATCCTTAAGCCCGGGCTTTCAGACGATCCAGTTTTTCAACTTTCTGACGAATACGTTGTTGTTTCAGCGGTGACAGGTAATCCATGAACAGTTTACCGACCAGGTGATCCATCTCATGCTGAATGCAGATGGCTAACAGACCATCAGCTTCCAGTTCAAATGGTTTACCATCGCGGTCCAGGGCGCGAATTTTCACTTTCTCTGCGCGCGGCACTAAAGCACGCTGTTCAGGGATCGACAGGCAACCTTCTTCAATGCCTGTTTCGCCGCTTTTTTCTAAAAGCTCCGGATTGATTAACACCAGCCGTTCGTCGCGGTTTTCCGAAACATCAATAACAATGATACGTTGATGGATATCAACCTGGGTTGCCGCCAGGCCAATACCTTCTTCCGCGTACATCGTCTCGAACATATCATCGACGATACGCTGAATTTCTGCATTCACTTCTTCTACCGGTTTAGCAACTTTGCGAAGCCGCTCGTCCGGAATATGTAACACTTGCAAAACTGACATAAATCTCCAGAGATGTGTTCAGGAGTTAGAAAGATTATTTCTTCTATTCTAGACAAATCCCCCTCTGATTGACAGCATCACTGACCAATCGCAAAGATTGCTAAGGCTGCTTATGGCAGGGAGATAAGGATGGTCGATACCGAAATTTGGCTGCGTTTAATGAGCATCAGCAGCTTGTACGGCGATGATATGGTCCGCATTGCTCACTGGCTGGTAGAACAGCCAAATATTGATGCAGTTGTACTGCAGCAAACAGGGCTTTCATCGCGACAGGCACAACGCTTTCTTACATTTTCACAGCAGAGTATTGAAAGCTCACTTTGTTGGCTGGAGCAACCTAACCATCATTTAATCCCAGCGGACAGTGAATTTTATCCTCCTCAACTTATTGCAACGGCTGATTATCCAGGTGCACTGTTTGTTGCTGGTGATCTACAAGCGCTGCAATCATTTCAGTTGGCCGTAGTGGGAAGCCGGGCGCATTCATGGTATGGCGAACGGTGGGGGCGGCTGTTATGTGAGGCGCTGGCGGCGCGAGGCGTGACAATTACCAGTGGGCTGGCGCGCGGAATCGATGGTGTAGCGCATAAAGCGGCCTTGCAGGTAAATGGTGTCAGTGTTGCTGTGCTGGGGAATGGGCTAAATACCATTCATCCGCGTCGCCATGCCCGACTTGCTACCAGTCTGCTTGAACATGGTGGGGCTCTTGTCTCGGAATTTCCCCTCGATACCCCTCCTCTTGCTTACAATTTCCCGAGAAGAAATCGCATTATTAGTGGTCTAAGTAAAGGTGTACTGGTGGTGGAAGCGGCTTTGCGCAGTGGTTCACTGGTGACAGCGCGTTGTGCGCTTGAGCAGGGACGTGAAGTCTTTGCTTTGCCCGGTCCATTAGGGAGTCCCGGAAGTGAAGGCCCCCACTGGCTTATAAAACAAGGTGCGATTCTTGTGACGGAACCGGAAGAAATTCTGGAAAATTTGCAATATGGATTGCACTGGTTGCCAGATGCCCATGAAAAATCATTTTATTCATCAGATCAGGAAGACGTGGCATTGCCATTTCCTGAGCTCCTGGCTAACGTAGGAGATGAGGTAACACCTGTTGACGTCGTCGCTGAACGTGCCGGCCAACCTGTGCCAGAGGTAGTTACTCAACTACTTGAACTGGAGTTAGCAGGATGGATCGCAGCTGTACCCGGCGGCTATGTCCGATTGAGGAGGGCATGCCATGTTCGACGTACTAATGTATTTGTTTGAAACCTATATTCACACTGAAGCTGAGTTGCGTGTGGATCAAGACAAACTTGAACAGGATCTTACCGACGCAGGTTTTGAGCGAGAAGATATCTACAATGCCCTGCTATGGCTGGAAAAACTTGCTGATTATCAGGAAGGGTTGGCAGAACCGATGCAACTGGCCTCGGATCCTCTCTCCATGCGTATTTATACACCGGAAGAGTGTGAACGACTGGATGCCAGCTGCCGTGGGTTTCTGCTTTTCCTTGAGCAGATTCAGGTGCTCAACCTTGAAACTCGTGAAATGGTGATAGAGCGAGTGCTCGCGCTGGATAACGCAGAGTTCGAACTGGATGATCTGAAATGGGTGATCCTGATGGTGTTGTTCAACATCCCGGGCTGCGAAAATGCGTACCAGCAAATGGAAGAATTACTCTTTGAAGTGAATGAAGGTATGCTGCATTAATCATTTCTTTAATTCAGCATAAGTTGTTATGGCGAAATCAGCACTGTTCACGGTGCGTAATAATGAGTCCTGCCCAAAGTGCGGGGCTGAACTGGTTATTCGATCCGGGAAACACGGTCCGTTTCTTGGGTGCTCACAGTATCCGGCGTGTGACTACGTCCGTCCTCTGAAATCTTCAGCGGATGGGCATATCGTCAAAGTTCTGGAGGGGCAGGTTTGCCCTGCATGCGGAGCAAATCTGGTATTACGCCAGGGACGCTTTGGTATGTTTATTGGTTGCAGTAACTATCCTGAATGCGAACATACCGAACTTATCGATAAACCGGACGAAACAGCAATTACCTGTCCTCAATGTCGGACGGGCCATCTGGTCCAGCGGCGCTCCCGTTATGGCAAAACATTTCACTCCTGTGATCGCTACCCTGAGTGTCAATTTGCTATTAACTTCAAACCAATAGCCGGAGAGTGCCCTGAGTGTCATTATCCGCTACTCATCGAAAAGAAAACCGCGCAGGGTGTTAAACATTTCTGTGCCAGTAAACAATGTGGAAAGCCGGTTTCGGCGGAATAATAACGTGAATAATAACCTGCAAGGAGACGCTATCGCAGCTGCGATAGATGTCCTCAATGAAGAACGTGTCATCGCCTATCCAACGGAAGCCGTTTTTGGTGTCGGGTGCGATCCTGATAGCGAAACAGCAGTGATGCGACTGTTGGATTTAAAACAGCGTCCGGTTGATAAGGGGCTGATTTTAATCGCGGCAAATTACGAGCAGCTTAAACCCTATATTGATGACAGCATGCTGACTGACGCGCAGCGTGAAACCATTTTTTCTCGCTGGCCTGGTCCTGTCACTTTTGTCTTTCCCGCGCCTGCGACAACACCACGATGGTTGACGGGCCGCTTTGATTCGCTTGCTGTACGAGTCACCGACCATCCGTTGGTGGTTGCTTTGTGCCAGGCTTATGGTAAACCGCTAGTTTCTACCAGTGCCAACTTGAGTGGATTACCACCTTGTCGAACAATAGAGGAAGTTCACGCACAGTTTGGTGCTGATTTCCCGGTTGTGCTAGGTGAAACGGGCGGTCGTTTAAATCCTTCAGAAATTCGTGATGCCCTGACGGGTGAACTGTTTCGACAGGGGTAACATAATGGAAACCTATGCTGTTTTTGGTAATCCGATAGCCCACAGCAAATCGCCATTCATTCATCAGCAATTTGCACAGCAACTGAATATTGAACATCCCTATGGCCGCGTGCTGGCACCTATCAATGATTTCATCAACACGCTAAACGCTTTCTTTAGTGCTGGTGGTAAAGGTGCGAATGTGACAGTGCCTTTTAAAGAAGAGGCTTTTGCCAGAGCGGATGAGCTTACTGAACGGGCAGCGTTGGCTGGTGCTGTAAATACCCTCAAGCGGTTAGAAGATGGACGCCTACTGGGTGACAATACCGATGGTGTAGGCTTGTTAAGCGATCTAGAACGTCTGTCTTTTATTCGCTCCGGTTTACGTATTCTGCTTATCGGCGCTGGTGGGGCATCTCGTGGGGTATTACTGCCGCTTCTCTCTCTGGACTGTGCGGTGACAATCACTAACCGAACGGTTTCTCGCGCGGAAGAGTTGGCGAAATTGTTTGCGCACACTGGTAGTGTTCAGGCGTTGGGTATGGACGAACTGGATGGTCACGAGTTCGATCTTATTATTAACGCGACATCCAGTGGCATTAGTGGAGATGTTCCGGCGATCCCGGCATCGCTCGTCCATTCAGGTATTTGTTGTTATGACATGTTCTACCAGAAGGGAAAAACGCCCTTTCTGGCATGGTGTGAACAGCAAGGCTCAAAACGTAATGCGGATGGATTGGGGATGTTAGTGGCGCAGGCGGCTCATGCCTTCCTTCTCTGGCACGGTGTTCTGCCTGACGTAGCACCAGTTATAAAGCAATTGCAGGAGGAGTTGTCCGCGTGAATCAGGCCATCCAGTTTCCAGACAGGGAAGAGTGGAACGAGAGTAAAAAATGCGTTTGTTTTCCAGCTCTTGTAAATGGTATGCAGCTCACTTGCGCTATTACTGGAGAGAGTCTGGCGAACCGCTTTGCAGGAGATACGCCAGAACAGTGGTTAGCGAATTTTCGTCAGCATCGTTGGGACCTGGAGGAAGAAGCGGAAAACTTAATTCAGGAACAAAGTGAAGATGATCAAGGCTGGGTCTGGTTACCCTGATCCAGATATTCGTCCTTCCATTTCACGTAATTATTTGCGGAATAGCGTAACCCAGCCTTCTCTTCATCACTTAACGGGCGGATCTGTTTGACGGGGCTACCGAGATACAGATATCCGCTCTCCAGTCGTTTATTTTGTGGGACCAGGCTACCCGCACCAATCATCACATCATCTTCTACTATTGCGCCATCAAGTAAAATTGAGCCCATCCCAACCAAAACTCGATTGCCAATGGTGCAGCCGTGGAGCATCACTTTATGTCCAACCGTAACGTCTTCACCGACGATCAACGGATTGCCTTGTGGATTAGCTGTTGATTTATGGGTCACGTGTAAGACGCTACCATCCTGAATATTAGTGCGGGCACCGATTTGTACATAATTCACATCGCCACGAATCACAACGAGCGGCCAGATCCCCACATCATCAGCCAGGCGGGCGTCACCAATAACCACACTACTACTGTCGATCATTACGCGCTGACCGATTTGTGGAAAAAGATCGCGGTATGGGCGTAAAACATCAGACATACTTACCTCAACAATAAATGATTTACTAATGACTTTGGGTGCATTATTGGCCTTGTGCAAGTCTTTTAGTATGCAAAAAAGCACCGTTTTGTGTGTGAATGCAGCAAAAAGGGTGAAAAAACAACAAACAGAAAAAAAGATCAAAAAAGTACTTGTGCAAAAAATTGGGATCCCTATAATGCGCCTCCGTTGAGACGACAACGTGAAACACTTCACAAGATGGTCGTAACAACAAAGAGAAAAATCCTGAAATTCAGGGTTGACTCTGAAAGAGGAAAGCGTAATATACGCCACCTCGCGACAGTGAGCTGAAAGCCGCGTCGCAACTGCTCTTTAACAATTTATCAGACAATCTGTGTGGGCACTCGAAGATACGGATTCTTAACGTCGCAAGACGATAAATGAATACCAAGTCTCAAGAGTGAACACGTAATTCATTACGAAGTTTAATTCTTTGAGCATCAAACTATTAAATTGAAGAGTTTGATCATGGCTCAGATTGAACGCTGGCGGCAGGCATAACACATGCAAGACG